>JBAYXF010000001.1:0-55879 GCA_041673665.1 Alphaproteobacteria bacterium
AATGCGCGATAAAATGTGGGATATGGGATTTTCCGAATTTCAAACACCGCTTTTGGGGAACTCTTCACCAGAAGGCGCGCGTGATTTTATCGTGCCCAGTCGTTTGCATCATGGAATGGTTTATGCGTTGCCCCAGGCACCACAACAATGGAAACAAATGATTCAGGTTTCTGGGTTTGACCGCTATTTTCAAATTGCACCATGTATGCGCGATGAAGATTTGCGCAGCGATCGTATGTTGGAATTTTATCAACTTGATTTAGAAATGTCTTTTGTAGAACGAGAACATGTTCAAGAAGTTGCGGAAAACATAGTTGTTCCATTGATAAAAGAATTTGCGCCAAATGCAAAATTACATCCAGAAATTCCACAAATTCCATATGACGTGGCAATGCTGAAATATGGCATAGATCGCCCAGATTTACGTAATCCTATTGAAATATCTGATGTGTCGGAAATTTTCGCAGGCAGTGATTTCGGCATTTTTGCCGAGGCCGTTAAAAATGGTTCAGTTGTCCGTGCAATTCCAGCGCCAGCATCATCGGATAAACCACGTTCTTGGTTTGATAAAATGGAAGGGTTTGCTAAAGAAGAACTGGGACTTGGTGGTCTGGCATACATTGTTTTTGCTGATGAACCAAAG
Source organism: Alphaproteobacteria bacterium (assembly GCA_041673665.1). Lineage (GTDB taxonomy): Bacteria > Pseudomonadota > Alphaproteobacteria > Rs-D84 > Rs-D84 > WRCA01. The sequence continues at coordinate 644 of JBAYXF010000001.1, forward strand.
GGGCCAGTGTCAAAAAAACTGGACGCGGATAGAATTGAAAAATTAAAAAAGATTGCCGGTAATGGATCAACTTTATTTTTTGTATGCGACACGGAAAATGCGGCAGCCAAAGCAGCAGGTAAACTGCGGATTAAGCTGGGCGATGATTTAAACCTGATAAACCCAAATGAATTTCGTTTGTGTTGGGTTGTTGATTTTCCAATGTTTGAAGAAGACGAAAACTCGACAACCGGGGTTGCGTTCGGACACAATCCGTTTTGCGCGCCACTGAATACAGAAAATATTGATTTATCCGATCCTTTAAAATTAAAGGCATCACAATATGATATTATTTTAAATGGTTGGGAAATTGGTGGGGGATCACTTCGTAATTATAATCCAGATATGATGTTAAAGTTGTTCAAAGTTGCCGGATATGGTGAAGACGTTGTTCGTGAAAAATTCGGCGGCCTTTATAAAGCATTTCAATATGGTGCGCCACCACACGGCGGTTTGGCCCTGGGGATAGAGAGAATAATATGTTTGTTGTTGGGGGAACCTAATTTAAGAGAGGTAACGTTATTCCCAGCAAATCAACGTGGCCAAGATTTAATGATGGGGTCGCCCAGTGTGCCAACAGAACAACAACTTCGCGATGTTCATGTTCAGTTTAGAAAAAAGAGCTGATAAGTAATATAAGAATACATCCCTGTTGCCCGCGGCATGCCGCGGGCTTTATAATTATATACAAAGAGAGAATGAATATGTTGTGTTACGAAAAAATAGAACGTATTTCACGGACAATGTGCTTGACCCCATACCAGCTATATATGCTTGAAGTAAATGCAGACAAATATAATTTAAATAAATTGGTAAAATATGGGACTGCCTTATATGCGCCCTATAAATGCGAAATCTGTCATGGTTTTATAGACAAGCTTAAAAAAATATTTTTTGGGCCATGTGCTGATTTAATAGGCCCAGATACACTTTTGGTTTTTAATACTCGTGGGATAAAAGCCAAGCGCTTTATGCCCAATAACTAAAACTGATTATGGGTTCTGATAAATTCTTCCATATATGGTATATCAATAGTTCGCATAATTTCAGCCAAAGAATATCTGTGTTCACCATTTGGCAATACTTTTAATGATATTGGTTTTTCTTGGACAGATGCGCCATGCATAAAGATATCAAGCTGTGCGGACAGTTTGCCTTCTTCTAGTTGTAAATTTCCATATATGTCGGTATGTCTGGCTTTTAATGATAACTTTTGAGTTGTTTCAAATTTTCCATGATTGTATTTACCAACTATGCGTAAAGTTTTAACTTTCGTTTTTCCACCGCTGATTGCATTAGCAATCGCATCTTCGGCGCTGGTATTTGTAATATCAGATATTTTGGCATAGAAAGCATCGGTTCCTATACCATTAAGAATCCCGCCATCAAAACTGAGCTCAACACTGCCCTTCATATTTTTCCAAAAATCATAGGCTATTTTTCCGTTGGTTTTCAATTCGGCCCCACCGGTTATAACAGAATCTGATATATTAAGAGGAGAATTCGTGTTCAACAAAGATCCGACAAAGGCAAATCGGTTTAATTTTATCAGAACGCCATATTCGTTACCGCCAAGCCCTTTTAATGATACCAATAAACTGCCGCGGGCGTCATCTGTTATTGAAAAATCTTGGGTTCCGTCATGTAATGAATAGACAAAATTATCATACATCTCATTGCGCCAAATAATATCAGATGCAGTCAAAGAAATTCCGAGCCCTTTGATTTTAAATGGTGCTAAAACAGGTGCACCAGACAAAAACTGCATTTCATCATAGTTATCAAAATAGTGTTTATTTGCCAACAGATCAAGATTTAGACTGTCTGTTTTTAGCGTAATGTTTGCGCCATCAGCAACCCCATTGAACACATGTCCGGCCATTCGAATTTCTAAATCTTTGATAGACGAGGCAGAATATTTTCCAGAAATTTCATAAGGGAATTTGTTTATAAAAGGCATATCAACGTCAGGATTGAATGCGTGCAGCAGCTCTAGCTCATTATTACCAGACAGAATAAATTTATCGTCTTCCAGTCTTAAATTCCATTTTTGTCCGTTTGGCATAAATGAAAAACTGTTGTTTTGCCATTTCATAAAACCGTTTTCGGCGCGCATAGATTCCGGCAAGAAATTAAAAGTTTTTTTATTCAACCAATCTAAGTTTTTATCTTTTACAAAATCATATTTTATAATTTGGTGTTTGTTTATAATTTTTATTTCGCCGCCCATATCTGCAAATTTAAAAACAATTGTTCCATCCGTTCCCAAGAAATTTAAAGAAGACACAAAGTCGAAATTTTCTGGCATCTTATTTTTTGAAGACAAAGTTATTTTAAACGAGCCATCATCTGAAACCAAGGTCCCATTTGCAGAGAGATTTTTATCATTATATTCATATTCGTCACAGCGCCATCTTTCGGGTGTTCCACTGAACAAACAATAAACGTTGGCGTCGTTTTTGGAAAATCTGATATTTAAATTTTGTGCACCGGTTCCCAAAATATTACCATTTATATTTCCACCAATCTTTTCGTTTTTGAAATCCAGGTTCTCTATAGTGATTCTATCATCGGTTCCAAATGCGTTTAATTTAACGTCTGAATAATAAGTATCGGAAAACTTTATATTTCCATGTAGGTTTAAATCAAGACGGGTGTTTTTTAATAAGGATTTTTTTGATAGCAAAAAGGACAGGTCAAAATACATATTGTCAGAAGATAAATCTATTTTATTAAATGAGTCGTCGCCTGGTAAAATTATACTGCCATTGAATTTATCATTACCAATGGTTCCATTTATGTCAGAAAAATTAAATCCATATTTCCCGTTCCAATCAACCTTCATGCTTAATGATACTGGCCTGTTAATGTCTGGCTCGAAAAATTCAAACCAAGAATTTATATCATCCGTATCTATGGACATATTAGCTGTTGCGCCGCCATTTGGTGTTAGTGTGCCGTCAATCTTTAGCCCTTCGTTTTTATTAGTAATTAAAAATTGATCACCATTTGTTTCCAGCAGATATTTATGCTGTTTTTCACGAATCCATGCGTTTATGTTTCCGTTTTTCAAAATTGCATCTAGAACTTTGAAATTTCTGCCCATAAAATTTATGTTGGAATCCGATATTTCTATGGTGCTGTCAAATTTTGATTTGGTTAATTCATAGATTGTAATGTTTGCACCATCTATATAAATTTTCCCGGTGGTTTCTGCACGGTTTATATCAAATATTTTCATTAATGGGATTGTGAAAACAATAGAATCTATAGTTCCATTTGGAATACGAACATCATGAACAACAATATGTGCATTGCGCAGCAGGCTGATATTTATTCTGCCGTTTATTTTTGCATTAATCCCTGTTTGTGATTTTATAGTTTGCTCGAAATTTGGGCGCAAGTATTTTAAATCTAGCATGGGTGGAACAATAATAACCGCTAAAAACAGCATTAAAAATACCGATAAAATACTTAGAAATAGTTTACGACGATGACGTGCTTTCATATTCTTCTCTCCCTTGCATTTTCATTATAATGAATTATATTTAAATGGTGAATAAAAAAGTTTTTAATCTTGAATCTGACTATCAGCCGTCTGGGGACCAACCCCAGGCGATTTCTGAATTAGTGGCTGGTTTAACAGAAGGCAGGCTCAGTCAGGTTTTGTTGGGCGCGACCGGTACAGGTAAAACATTTACCATGGCAAATGTAATTGCGGAGCTTGGGCGACCCACAATGATTATGGCGCCGAACAAAATTTTAGCAGCGCAACTATATACAGAAATGAAATCATTTTTTCCAAAGAACTGTGTTGAATATTTTGTTTCTTATTATGATTATTATCAGCCCGAGGCTTATATGCCAACAACGGATACATACATAGACAAAGATGCATCTATCAATGATCAATTGGATCGCATGCGTCATTCTGCAACACGCGCTATGTTGGAAGAGCGCGACGTTATCGTTGTATCGTCAGTGTCCAGTATTTATGGCATGGGCAGCCCTGCGCAATATGCGGGCATGAAACAGATTTTTCGTAGTGGCGATAAAATTAGCAGCAGGGAAGTAATGCGTGCTTTGGTAGATATTCAGTATAAGCGAAATGATATTGGTTTCGATCGTGGAGAATTTCGCGTTCGTGGTGATATGATTGATGTTTTCCCATCACACGCAACAGACCGCGGATGGAAGTTGTCTTTTTTCGGTGATGAAATAGAAGACATTTGGGAATTTGATATTTTAACTGGAGCAAAACAAAGAAAGCTGGATAGGGTTGCGATTTATCCAAATACTCATTATGCAACGCCCCAACCAACAATAAGACAAGCGATTGGTGAAATCAGAAAAGATTTAGAAGCACGCTTGGAATATTTTCATAAAAACATGAAATATGTCGAAGAGCAAAGATTGCGGGAACGTACAAACTTTGACATTGAAATGATGGAGGCAACTGGAACCTGTCGCGGTATTGAAAATTATTCCAGATATTTATCAGGACGTAAACCGGGCGAACCGCCACCAACTTTGTTTGAATATTTGCCAAAAGATGCAATTTTATTTGTTGATGAATCGCATGTTTCTGTTCCACAAATTGGCGCAATGTCCAAGGGGGATGCCGCGCGTAAAAGCACATTATCCCAATATGGATTTCGTTTACCTTCGTGCGCGGATAATCGTCCACTTAAATTTGAAGAATGGGATGCGATGCGTCCACAGACAGTTTTTGTTTCTGCAACGCCCGCAGATTGGGAATTGGAACAAGCAGGTGGTATAGTGGCCGAGCAAGTAATTCGCCCAACAGGATTATTGGATCCAATGGTTGATGTTCGCCCAACTAAAAACCAAATTGATGATTTATTGCATGAGGTTAAAAATGCATCCGGTCGCGTTTTGATAACAACCTTGACTAAAAAGATGGCGGAACAGTTAACAGATTATTTAACCGAGCATGGCGTCCGTGCAAAATATTTACACAGTGATATTGAAACATTGGAACGTATTGAATTATTACGTGAATTGCGCATGGGTAAATTTGATGTCTTGGTCGGGATTAATTTACTGCGCGAAGGATTGGATGTTCCAGAATGCGAATTGGTTGCAATTATGGATGCTGATAAAGAAGGATTTTTGCGTTCTACGCGCTCACTTATTCAAACAATTGGTCGCGCCGCGCGCAACGAGAATGGTCGTGTAATTTTATATGCAGATACCATTACACACAGTATGAAAGATGCTATGGACGAAACTGTGCGCAGACGCGAAAAGCAAATGGCTTATAACGCTGTGCATGGCATAACACCAAAAACTATTGTTAAATCCATATTTTCAGAAGTAACAGACAGGGAAGAAAAAACAGATAAAAAACGACAATTTGTTTACACCAAGGCTGGTGGAGTCCAGGACCGCGCGGGATTGGAAAAAGAAATTAAAGTACTGCGTAAAAAGATGTTAAAGTATGCTGAAAATCTAGAATTTGAAGAAGCAAGCGTAGTTCGTGATATAATGAGAAAAATGGAAGAAGATTTATTATTGTTGGAGTAGGATATGGAAATCATTTTAAAAGATTTAAATGAAACAAGAAAATGGGCGGCTGAATTTGCGAAAACTTTGCGTGCACCAGCCGTTGTTGCATTACATGGCGATTTGGGAATGGGGAAATCAGAAATAGCGCGCGCGATAATTCAAACCCTGCGTGGTGCAGACACGGTTGTCCCCAGCCCAACATTTACATTGGTGCAAAATTATGATGGGATATCCCATTTTGATTTATACAGAATTTCAGATATTTCTGAACTGGAAGAAATTGGTCTGCAACATGCAATTGCAAATGATATTACATTGATTGAATGGCCAGAAATTGCAAAAGAATTTTTGCCGAAAAACACAATTCATATTTATTTAACTGAATTTGATGATGGGCGTAAATTAAAAGTCCAAGAATAATCCACAATGGTCGGTGGGTTTTTCGTCTAATCTTGGTCTCTTGTCTATATCACAATGCGAAACTAATTTTTGTGCAGTATGATTCGCCAGCCAATAATCTAATCGCAATCCATGATTTTTTTGAATACTGCCACCACGATATTCAATCCATGTCCATGGATTTTCAGTATCTGGATTAAATTTACGATAACAATCTGTCCAGCCTGCATCCAGCCATGTTTGCATAATTTTACGTGCCGCTGGGGCAGATATACTGCTGCCTTCGTATTGTTTTGGGTTCCAAATATCTTCGTCTTTTATGGCGACATTAAAATCCCCACCAATCAGAATGGGTTCTTCGCTGTTCAATAATGGTTCAATGTGTCTGGTGAAATGCTGCATCCATTCAATTTTATACGGAAATTTTGGACTATCTATACTTTCGCCGTTTGGCATATAAACATTTATTAATCTGACACGACCATCAATAACGCATTCAATCATACGCGCATTTATATCAGCGTACCCAGGCAGTCCGCGCGTTGTATCTTCGATAGAATGCTTGGAAAATACGGCAACACCATTCCATGATTTTTGTCCGTAAATCTTTATATTATAACCCAAGTGCTCAAAAATAATATGCGGAAAGATATGGTCTTCTACCTTTAGTTCTTGAACCAATATTGTGTCATATTCGCCGCTTTCGACAATTTTTAAAAAACTGTCCATATGGGCGCGGATAGAATTAATATTCAAAGATAACAGCTTCATTAAAAAACCTTTGCGTTTTTCTTGCCATTTGGCCTTTACAAGTCTATAATAATCATCGTCCAATATAAAAACAACAGGGAATTTTAAAATGAACATGTATCAGTTTTTGGAAACAGTTGTATCGGAAGTACCGAACGATCTGTTTTTAACGCGTGAGAAAGTAACTTATTCAGAATTTAATGAAATGGTGAAAAAACGCGCAACAACTCTTTCGGAAATGGGCGTGAAAAAGGATGACGTTGTTGGGATCTTGTCCCACAATATCCCAGAATTTCCAGTGTCGCTGTTTGCGATTTGGTATCTGGGTGGCCAGGTCTTGATGTTAGACACAAACCTGACTCCGTTTGAGTATGACAATATGACCAAACAAACCAAGTGCAAATTGGTTTTGGCCGAAAAAAGCTTTTTTTATAAAGCTGCAGACTTCAATTTTTATGACATAACAAAAAAAGACGAAAAGCTCGGGTCTGGTATTAAACCAGCGGCCGTGGAATCAGAAGACATTGCAACGTTATCATTTACCTCTGGTTCTACCGGCAAACCAAAAATTGTGCCATTGACACATTATAATTTGGTTGAGTGTTCAGATTCATTAGAAGATATGGGTGCATGGTTAAGAAAAGGCGATACTTTCTACGGCTTTTTACCAATGTACCATGTGTTTGGTTTCGCAGTTGAAATACTTGCAACAATCCATTTTAGGGGGAATATTCTTTTGCAGCCAACAATAAATCCAAAAGATTTATTGGATGACTTTCAAAAATACCGTCCACAGATTATTCCGGCCGTTCCACGCTTGTGGGAAGTTTTCCGCAATAAAATCATAGATGGAATGAAACAGAAGAAAATATGGTGGTTGGCGTCTTTCGTTTTGAAATACGGACCATTGCTTAAAAAACTGGGATTGGGTTTCTTGGTAAAAAAGATTCAAAAACCTGTTTTGGCTGTATTTGGTGGACGTGCCCGTTTATTGGTTGCAGGTGGTGCCGCGGTTAAACCAGAAGTGGAAACTTTCTATGAGCGTTTGGGCTTGTCCTTTATCCAGGGTTATGGATTGACCGAAACGGTTGGACCAATTTGTATATCAAAGCCCGTTAAACACCGTGAACCATTTGCTTTTGGTGGTCCAATAACAAATAACGAAGCTGAAATCCGTTCTAAAAACGCCGAAGGCATCGGTCTTTTGTGGGTGCATGGACATCAAGTATTTAGTGGTTATTTAAATAATCCAGAAGCAAACAAAGAAGTCTTTGATGACAAGGGCTTTTTCAATACTGGTGATTTGGTGTCAATGGATAAAAATGGCGAATTGCATTTTCACGGACGTCAAAAACAAGTTATTGTTCTTGATTCTGGTAAAAATGTTTATCCAAATGAATTAGAGGCTTTGTTTATGGAAATCCCAGGCGTTAAAAACGTTGCTGTGTTTGAACATACAATCAAAGACAAAACGGTTGCTTATGGAGTTTTCCAAGTAGAAGATGATATGACATTTGATAAACTGAAAAAAGCAGTTGCAAATGCAAATAAAAAGATAGCCAGTTATAAATGGGTTACGCATTTTGCAATGACTAAAAAGGAATTACCATTAACCAGTACACAAAAAATTAAACACCATGTGGTGCGTAAAAATCTGATTGATGGCGAATATCCAGAAAGTCGCGATTAAAAAAACGCCCAGTTGGGCGTTTTTTATTTTTTATTTTTTTCTTCGTACAACTTTTCGAAATCAATTGGTTGCATTGCAAATGGAGGAAATCCAGATTCGCCCGTCATACGCAAGATGATTGCGCGGATGCTGGGGAATAATAAACCAGGGACTTCGATTAATAATGTTTTTTTCAAATCTGCTTCGTCTTCAGATTTTTCAACCTGGACCAGACCAGAATAAGTTGATTCAATTAAAAATATAGATTTATCGCCTTGTTCTAGCTTGCTGTGTAGTTTAACCAGTAAGTCGACCATATAAATATTATTTTCAGTACCTTTGATTTGAATATCTAAATTGATATCCATTTTTGCCTGGCCATTTTCTTGTTTAAAGAAAAGTTCAGGTACGTTCGGAGATTCAAAAGAAAAATCTTTTAAAAATTGTGATATAAGTTGAAATTTGGCCATGGTGATTGCTCCTTTTTTCGGCTGCCGTTTTATGATAATATAACATAGATATGAAGTTTTTCAAGTACCAAGGATAAAATATGAGAAAATACTGGCTGTTTTTGTTTATGGGAATGACTCTTTTGTCGGGTTGTGGGGATTTAACTGGTTCCGGGTCTTCTGGTGGTGGCAGTGCCTCTATACCCTCAAATCTTAAGAAGACATCGTTTAATTCTGTGCCTGGTTGGTATAATGATGATCACAGATATGCTTTGCAGGCCTTTAGAAATACATGCAAAGCCAGAATTCAATATTCTGGGCGCGTAATTCCCAGTCGTAAATTATTAGAAGACAAGTGTCGAATGTTACCCCGCGAATCTATAAGCGCTAATGCCGCCAGAACATGGTTTGAAAATAATTTTCAACCATATAAAGTTTATGATAATTCTGGCAAAGGAGAGGGGACATATACAGGATATTATTCGCCCGTTATCGCCGCATGTAAAAAGAAGACGGCCCAATGTAATGAGCCTTTAATGAATGTTCCGACAGACGGACGAAATTATAAAGGTGTCAGCAAAGAAAGAATTGTAGAAAATAAAATTGGGCGGGTTTTATATTGGGCAAATATAGTTGATGTTCAAAATATTCAAATCCAGGGCAGTGGAATGTTAAAGCTGGAAGATGGCAGCTTGGTTAAATTAAATTTTGCCGGCGTAAATGATTTGCCGTTTAAATCCATAGGTGATCAATTAAAACGCAAGGGCATCAAACCATCTGGGGGATATTCGTCCGAGGCTGTATGGAGTTATTTAAGAAAGCATGAATCATTGGCACGAGAAATAATTTATAAAAATCCCAGATATGTATATTTCCAGGTTGCTAAATCGCATAATGTAATTGGGAAACTAGGAACCCCATTATCTAAGATTCGTAGTGTTGCAATGGATGACAGTTTATATACATTGGGATTACCCGTATTTATAAACACGAATTTGTCGGTTGATGGTCGTAAATTCCAAAGACTGATGATCGCCCAAGATACCGGCAGCGCAATTCGTGGATGGATACGTGCGGATATATTCTTTGGCAGTGGTGACGAAGCGTATAAGTATGCTCATGGTCAACATTCCCAAGGGGAGATGTATATCTTGATGCCGAAAACATATGGGAATTAAACCGAATTTTAATGGCAGAATTTCAAGACCCCAAAGTTTGGGCGGGGTATTTGGTGGACTTTTAAAAATATTTGGTGCGCGCGCATCAGATGCTGATTTAGCGGCCAGATGGGATGAAATTTTGGGCGATGATTTATCCAAAATTGGGAAGCTGGTCGGCGTAAGAAAAACAAAAGATAAAAAAATTAATATTTCAATAAAGCCGGCTTTTCCGGCCATGTCTACAGAATTATCGTATCGCGTGGATGAATTTCGCGTATGTATAAATAAATACTTTGGTTATGACGCGGTCGGGAAAATAATAATTAGAAAATAATTTAATATCTGGTTGTATTGCTGTGCGCTAATGCAATTGCAATTGCGTCCGCTTCGTCGGCAGTTTTTGGTTTTGCGGCTGGTAATAGAATCTTTACCATGGATGTGATTTGTGTTTTATCAGCATGACCAGATCCGGTAATTGCTTTTTTAATAACATTTGGTTGGATTTCAAATACCGGAATTTCTTTGGTTCCAACGGCGACAATAGATGCAGCGCGTGCATGTCCCAATAATAATGTGCTGGTCGGATTATTATTTACAAATGTAATTTCAATGGCGCATTCATCCGGTGTATAAGTTTCACAAACACTTATAACTTCGTTAAATATTTTTGCCAATCTTTTTTCTAGTGGATCTTTGGTCTTTGGTAAAATTACACCACTGGCTATATATTTGCGCGTTTGTCCCGCCGATTCAATAATCGCCCAACCAGTATGTAAAAGCCCCGGGTCAATCCCCAGAATTATTTTTGCCATATTATTCCGCCGCGGTGATTACATTTTGGACGTCATCATTTTCATCCAATGCATCAACCAGCTTTTCCAATTTTGCGTATGTTTCATCGTCCAAATCCATCGGCATATTCGGCAGCCAAGTAAGCTCTGCTTTTTCTGGCTCGCCCAGTTTTTCATTTAATGCATTTTGGACTTGCATGAAATCATCTGGTTTTGTTTTTACGATATAACCTTCATCACTGGATTCTAAATCATCTGCACCAGCTTCCATAATTGCCATGGTCATTTCATCTTCGCTTTTGGCAGCTGAAAGGGGATAATAAATTACCCCTGCGCGCGTGAACAAGAATGCAACACTGCCTTCTTCGCCCATGTTGCCACCATTTTTTGCAAAGATATTTCGAACCTCTGGCACGGTTCTGCGTGGGTTATCGGTCATTGCCTCTACAATAATTGGCACATTACCTGGGCCATAGCCTTCATATCTAACGGATGAATATGTTTCTGCATTTGCGCCTTGGGATTTTTCAATTGCCCGCTTGATATTATCATTTGGCATAGAGTTTTTTCGTGCATTTAATATTGCCAAACGAAGACGTGGATTATTATCAGGGTTTTGGTCACCCAATTTTGCCGCCATGGTAATTTCGCGCGCCAGCTTTGTAAACAGTCCGCTGCGTGCCGCATCGGCCGCGCCCTTTTTATGCATAATATTGTGCCATTTGGAATGTCCGCTCATATTTGACCTTTTGATTATTTGTTTTATAATGAATGTCAAAAGGATAACAAATGATTGGAAAATTGCAAGGAATTGTTGACTATATTGGCGATGATTATGTAATAATTATGGCTGGCGGCGTGGGATACAAGGTTTATACTGCCACAAATCTATGTATTGGCGATATGACAACATTATGGATTGAAACAATTGTTCGAGAAGATTCATTTCGTTTATTTGGTTTTGAAAGTATTGCTGGCCAAGATTTGTTTAATAAATTAATTGGCGTCAGCGGCGTTGGACCAAAGGTTGCAATAAGTATTCTGGGTGCATTTCGTCCCGAAATATTAATGACCGCAATTCAATGCGGGGACGCTAAAACAATAACCGCCGCACCAGGGGTTGGTAAAAAAGTTGCTGAAAAAATAATTGTAGAATTAAAAAGCAAATGCGCAGATTTCAAAATACAGGGCGCTGATGGCGGCATAAATAATGCACTGGGCGATTTATTGGCTGCGCTGGAATCATTGGGATATAGACGCACAGACGTTGCGGAACTTTCGCAAAAACTGATTCGCGAAAACCCAGCCCTGGACGTTGGTGCATTGGTCAGATTGGCACTGAAAGGGATTTGCAAATAAATGAAAGATACAATTTTTGCATTATCTTCGGGGCGAGGCAAAGCGGGCGTTGCAGTTGTGCGCGTCAGTGGGAATAATTTACAAAAGCTGTTTAATAAAATTACAAATATTAAATCTGAAATTAAAAATCGTTATGCATATCTAACAGATTTGGTGGATGAAAACGGCGGCTTGATAGATAAAGCAATTGCGATTTATTTTCCCGCGCCAAATTCTTTTACCGGCGAAGATGTTATAGAGTTTCATATTCATGGCAGCGCGGCGGTTTTACAAAAACTGTTTGCAACATTGACGGCACTCGGTGCGCGCATGGCAAAGCCCGGGGAATTTTCACGCCGTGCGTTTGATAATAATAAAATGGATTTAGCAGAGGCAGATGGGTTAAGCGCTTTGCTGGATGCACGCACAGATCGTCAGCGAATATTGGCGTTAAAATCTATGTCTGGTGGCGATAGTGCAAAGTTGGAAAACTGGCGCACACAAATGGTTGAAATTTCTGCTTATGCTGCCGCTATGTTGGATTATCCATCTGATGAATTACCGGAAAACATTGGCGAAAAATTGTTGGCGCAAACACAAAAATTACACGCCCAAATTTCAAATGCAATTTCGCGCAGCACGGCTGTGCGCGCAATCCAGGGCGGTTTTAACATTGCAATTGTTGGTCCTGTGAATGCTGGCAAATCATCATTATTTAATCGCTTGGTTGGATCAGGACGCGCGATAGTCAGTGATATTCCGGGCACCACGCGTGATGTTGTTTCCGCGGATATTGATATGGACGGATACTTGGTGCGAATTTCCGATACAGCCGGACTTCGTGAAACAAATGATGAAATTGAAAAAATCGGAATTGCGCGCGCAAACGCAGAAATTCAAAATGCAGATTTAGTATTAAATGTTCAAAGCGCAAATAGCAAAGTTCAATTAAAAGATAATTGGATTAATATTGTAAATAAATCGGATTTATTGGATGAAGATTGCACTTTGCACTTTGCAAATTGCACATTAGTTTCCGCATTGACCGGCGATGGGATAGATAATTTATTGAAATTAATAAAAGAAAAAATGCATGCAATGCTGGATGGCGCGGAATCTGATATTGCCGTGAATGAAAGAGCAAAGGCGCATCTGATTGCTGCCGAAAAAGAATTATCAAACGCAGAAAAACAAATAAAAAATATGGATTTGTTTGCCGAACATGTTCGCCACAGCGCAGATGAAATCGGTCAAATATTGGGTGTTATTGGCGCAAGCGAAATTGCAGATTCTGTGTTCGGTAAATTATGTTTGGGCAAATAATACCACCCCATACCTTTGTAATTTTTATTAAAATATGATACAATGCCTGGCGAAAAAGGGGCTTTGTTTTGGCATCAGAAAAATATCTTTCGATGAAGAAATCGGTAAATGGGTTTTCGTTTGCAAACCTTGGTTTGTTTTATGGTTTTGGTAATGCGGTTGTAAATTCGGTTTATGCCCTGGTTTTAATGGATATTTTCCACAGCAGTTCTATCGTTGGTGTTTATACCTCGCTTTCTTATGGTTTGGTAATGTTATTAACCTTGACCACCAGTGAATTTTTTAAGCGATTTACTAAAACAAGAATATTTTATTCTTCTATGCTTATTGCTGGGATATTTGCATTTATGATGGCTTTTTCAATAAAGCCGATAACGTTTATTGTTTTGGATCAGCTTTCTTGGCTACCCTGGTTGCTTATTGGTGGGTGCATTCCATTATTCTTATCTGATTTTTCTAAAAAGACCGGTATGGATAAACTTAGTGGTCGGTATTATATGTGGTTGAATATAGGTTCTACGATCGCCCCAATTATTGCGATGTTTTTTGCAGAAAACTATGGAAACAGATCTGCATATTTTGTGGCAAGTGCAATTATGCTTATTGGATTGATGTATTTTAGCAGTTATAAATTGGTGTCAGAAGATATGCCCATTAAAAAATTAATTCCACGCAGAACGCTTCATAGTATTATAAACAATATTCGTGTTTATTTTAAAAACTCCGGGTTACGAAAAGCGTATCTTATAAATTGTGGATATTATGCGGTATCAATTATAATGAGTATTTATATGCCCATAATTATTGTGGAAGAAAATGGCTTTTCAAAGGAAGTGCTGGGATATGTTTTGGCTGCATGTACTTTGCCCTATATTTTAATGGCGGCAATAATGCCGGTTATTTCCAAAAAATTTGGGAAAAAGGTTTGTATTTCTGCGGGCTTTCTTATTTTTGCGACATTGGTAACGTTATCTGTTTTTGTAAATGGCTATACATTATTGGTGCTTTTTGTAGCATGGAATTTTGCGTTTGCGATGATAGAATCGTTACGCGATCTTTTGTTCTTTGATTCTGTTAATAATTCAGAGGCATCACGTTTTATCGGGATATTTAATACAGGGGATAATGTTCCAAAATTTATAACTCCGATGATATGTGCAGGTGTAATTGCTCTTACTGGATCAACCAATTTTGTTTTGATAATTGCGGCGATTGTGGCCGTGTTATCGGCTTTTGTAATGATGTTGCCAGAGAAAAAATAATTATTGCTAAATCCTGCTTTAATCGTTAGTATTTCTTTGATAATTCAAGGAGATTTTTATGGCAAAAAAAGAAGCAGTAAAAGACACCCAGACATCAGCAAAAAACCCAGCATTAGAATCGGCATTGGCCCAAATTCAAAAGCAATTTGGTAAAGAAGCCATTATGAAAATGGGTGACGGGTCCCAGCAAAACATCGATGCAATTTCAACAGGTTCATTGGGGTTGGATATTGCGCTGGGGATCGGTGGATACCCACGTGGCAGAATTGTTGAAATTTATGGACCAGAAAGTTCTGGAAAAACAACATTGGCATTGCATGCTGTTGCCGAAGCGCAAAAGAAGGGCGGAACATGTGCATATATTGATGCAGAAAATGCTTTGGATCCATCATATGCTAAAAAATTGGGCGTTGATGTTTCAAATCTTATAGTTTCCCAACCATCTTCGGGCGAAGAAGGATTGGAAATTGCAAACACTCTTATTTCCAGCGGAGCCGTTGATGTTGTTGTTGTGGATTCTGTTGCGGCATTGATCCCAAAGGCGGAATTAGAAGGAAACTTTGAAGATCATTTTATGGGAACAACTGCACGTTTGATGTCCCAGGCATTAAAGAAATTGGCGGGCAGTGTTTCGCGCAGCAATACTTTGCTGATATTTATTAATCAGATTCGTATGAAAATTGGCGTTATGTTTGGCAGTCCAGAAACCACATCTGGTGGTAATGCTTTGAAATTCTATGCATCTGTTCGCTTGGATATTCGTCGTATTGGCGCAATCAAGGATAAAGAAGATGTTGTTGGAAATGAAACCCGGGTCAAAGTTGTTAAAAATAAAGTTGCCCCACCTTTCCGTACAGTTGAATTTAAAATTATGTATGGCGAGGGGATTTCTCGCGAATCAGAAATCTTGGATATGGGCGTAAAAATGAATTTGATTGAAAAAGCAGGCTCGTTTTATTCATATAACTCAGAACGTATTGGCCAAGGAGAAGCAAACGCACGAAAATGGTTGAAAGATAATACAGAAGTGCAAAAAGAGCTGTTGGATAAAATTATGTCAAAGTCCGCAGGCTTGGCCGAAGAAATGACAACTGGCCCAGAAGAAAAAGAAGAAGATGCAGAATAAAATGAAAATTAAAAATATATTCTGGGATGTTGATGGTGTTCTGGCAGATTTAAATCATGCATACTATAAATTTTTAACGGGACATCAAAATTGGCGGAATAAATTTGATATATCCAGTTTTAGTGATTTACCAAAAGCCTTGCCAATTTCAAGCCCAGAGTTTGGAAGTCTGGAATTATTAACGCATCCAGAATTTGCGGAACAATTAAATCATGATTTTATAACATCTGAATTTTTTGATGATCGTCCATTATATCCAGATACAAAGCCCGCTATTATCAGCTTGCATGATATGGGAATAAACCAAACCATAATGTCTGCGACCGGTACGCCCGAAAGAAAAAAAGCAGTATTAAAATCTTTGTTTGATGGTTTGCCAATTGATATACGCGTTGCCCCACACGGGGAAGGAAAAGAAGCAAAAGAAAGTCATATGATAAAATATATGAATGAAAATAATTGGAATCCATCCGAAACAATATTGGTTGATGACAGACCATATAATTTACGTGCAGCAATTCGCGCCGGAATAAGACCAATTCGTTATCGCAGTGAATTTACAATTGATAATCCAATAGATTTAAAAACACCAGAATTTTTTAATTTAAAAGATTTGGTTGAATATATAAAAAAGGAAAACGGGTTATGAAAACATGCGTAATAATACCTTGTAGAATGGCATCAGAAAGATTACCAGAAAAGTTTATACAAGATATAAATGGTAAAACTTTATTGCAACGTGTTTATGAAAATGTGTCAGCTGAATTTGGAAAAGATGATGTGTTTATCGCATTGGATGGTGAAAAGTTAGCAGCTCTTGCACAATCATTTGGTGCAAAATTTATAATAACAGATCCGAATTGTCCATCTGGCACGGATCGTATTGCGCAGGCGCTGGAAACCATAGACCCAAATGGCGATAAATACGATTTTGTTATAAATTTTCAGGGCGATGATGTAAATGTTAATCCAAAAATAAGCAGTCGTCTTGCGCAAATATTGGAAAAGACAGGCGCAGATTTAGCAACGGTTGTTCAGCCAATAGACGATGAAAATATGATTATGAATCCATCTATTGTAAAGGTTGCTATGGTTCAATCAACGGGTCGTTGTTTATATTTTTCACGCAGTCCAATTCCATTTAACCGCAAGGTAGGATGCACAGACAAGGCTTTTTGGCACATTGGAATGTATGCGTATAATTTAAAGTCTTTGCGTAAATTTGTTAAATTACCAGTTGGTGAATTAGAAAAATTAGAAAGCCTGGAACAACTAAGATTTTTGGAAAACGGCATGAGTGTTTTTGCCGGTATTTTAGAAGATACCAGAATAAATACACAAGCTCCTGCTGATGTGAATACTGCAGAAGATTTAGAAGAAATGAGGAAATACATAAAATGAAACATGTAAAAATTTCAGACAAGATTATATTTGGAAATGATTTGCCATTTGTTTTGATTGCTGGTCCATGCGCAATGGAAACACTGGATCATACAATGTTTATGGCAGAAAGTTTAATAAAGGTAACAGATAAATTGGGAATTCCATTTGTATTCAAAACCAGTTTTGATAAAGCAAATAGAACATCAATAACATCAAAGCGTGGTGCAGGTTTAGATTGTGCAATGAAGGTATTTGATGAAATCCGTAAAAAATTTGGTTGTGCTTGTATTACGGATATTCATTTGCCTGAGCAGGCAGAGATTGTTGCACCACATGTTGATATGTTGCAAATACCGGCCTTTTTGGCACGTCAAACGGATTTGTTAGTTGCTGCTGCAAAAACAGGCAAGCCTGTTAATGTAAAAAAACCACAATGGTCCGCGCCACAGGATATGAAAGCTACATTGGGCAAAATGTACGATTCAGGAAATGATAAAATATTACTGTGTGAACGTGGAACCAGTTTTGGTTATAATAATTATGTTGTTGATATGCGCAGTATCCCATGGATGTCTGCATTAGATGCACCAGTTGTAATTGATGCAACGCACGGGATTCAACAACCAGCCAGCAGTGGTTGCACCAGTGGCGGTGACAGACGTCTGGCACCAGTTATTGCACGTGCGGCATTGTCGGTTGGCGTTTCAGCGGTGTTCGTAGAAGTACATGATAATCCAGATGTTGCCCCATGTGATGGACCAAATATGATTAAATTATCTGATATGGAAAATGAATTAAAGACTTGGAAAGATATAGATGCAATAGCAAAAGCAAATCCGATAATTTTATAAAAAAACCGGCAAAAAGCCGGTTTTTTTAATTCTTTCTGGTTTTCTTTCTTGTATTTGAATCCAGTTCTTTTTTGCGAAGTCTGATGATTTGTGGTGTAACCTCTACCAATTCATCGTCTTGGATATAAGACAGGGCTTCTTCCAGTGTAATTTTTCGTGGTGGCGCCAAGAATAATTTTTCATCGGCCGTTACACTGCGCATATTTGTTAATTCTTTACCTTTTATCGGATTTACTTCTAAATCATTTTCTTTGGTATGTTCGCCGATAATCATACCATTATAAACCAATGTTTGTGGTTCAATAAACAATGTTCCGCGGGGTTGCAAATTAAACAAGGCATAAGTTGCAGTAGCGCCATTTTCCATAGATACCAATACTCCTGGTCTGTATGCTTCGATATCGCCACGATAAAAATCATATTTATCAAATATACGATTCATAATCCCAGTACCACGGGTATCAGTTCTAAATTCTGATAAATAACCAATTAAACCACGTGATGGCGCAGAAAAAGTAATACGAGTTTTATCCACACCCGATGGTTTCATTTCAGAAATCATTCCTTTGCGTTTGGTCATTTTTTCAATAACAACCCCAGAAAATTCATCATCAACATCAATAACGACATCTTCGATTGGTTCTAAACTATTATCGTTTTTATCTTTTTGAAACACAACGCGTGGGCGGGATACAGACAGTTCGAATCCTTCGCGGCGCATGGTTTCAATTAAAATCCCCAATTGTAATTCACCACGACCGGATACTTCGAACGCTTCGTTATTAGCGCTTTGTACAACGCGCAGCGCAATATTTGTTTCTGCTTCTTTGAATAATCTTTCGCCAATCATACGGCTGGTTAATTTTTTGCCACCGCTTTTTCCGGCCAGTGGGCTGGTGTTTACAAAGAATGTCATGGTCAGTGTTGGTGGATCAATTGGCAGTGCAGGTATTGGATCATTTACAGATGGATCGCATAATGTATCGGCAACGGTTGCTTTGCTAAACCCGGCAACAACGACGATGTCACCCGCGCTGGCTGTTTCCAGTGATACTTTTTCTATACCACGATGTTCAATGATTTTTGTAATTTTGGCATTTTCAACAAACTCGCCCTGCATATTAATAGCTTTTACAGCCTGTCCAACACGCACAGTTCCAGATTCTATTTTTCCAGTTAAAATTCTGCCGACATATGGATCCGCCTCAAGTGTGGTTGCCAGCATACGAAATGGTGCATTGACTTCACATTTTCCAGATGTGCCGCAATCAGGCGCAGGAACATGATCAATAATCAATTGGAATAATGGGGTTAAATCTTTGCGCTCGTCGTTTAATTCGCGTACGGCCCAACCATCACGACCAACAGCATAAAGATATGGAAAATCTAATTGTGAATCCGTCGCACCCAATTTATCAAATAAATCAAATGTTTCACTGAGTACTTCTTCGGGACGCGCATCGCCTCGGTCAACTTTGTTTATACAAACAATAGGACGCAGGCCCAATTTCAAAGCCTTGGATAATACAAATTTAGTTTGTGGCAATGGGCCTTCGGATGAATCGACCAATAAAACAACACCATCAACCATGCTTAAAATACGTTCAACTTCGCCGCCAAAGTCGGCGTGTCCGGGTGTATCAACGATATTGATTTTATAATTTTTCCATAAAATACTGGTTGGTTTTGCAGAAATAGTAATTCCACGTTCGCGTTCCAAATCCCCGCTGTCCATTACACGGTCCGCGACACGTTCGTTTTCACGGAATGTGCCGGCTTGTTTTAACATATTATTAACCAATGTTGTTTTGCCATGGTCAACGTGTGCGATAATCGCGATATTACGAATTTTCATTTTTAACTTTCTTTTGGTTTATTTTATTGCGCGAAGCATCGTACATCAAAAAATATGAGTTTTCAAGTAGTTAAAAAAATAAATCCAGCATTTGCTGGATTTATAATTGTTTTCGAGTTTTTTTACCCACCGATTTTTTTGCGCCCACCCATTAATGGTTGCAGTGCTTTTGGAATGTTCACTGATCCATCTGCGTTTTGATGGTTTTCAATAACTGGCACAATCGCACGTGGCAGAGCAATGCCTGTATTGTTTAATGTCGCACAAAATTTGACCTCATTAGTACTGTTTTCGCGATAGCGGGTATTGGTTCTGCGCGCTTGAAATTCGCCAATAGATGAACAACTGCCCAGTTCGCGATAGCGACCTTCGCTGGGGAACCATGTTTCTACATCATCCATTTTTATTTTATTGAATCCCATATCTCCCGTAGATGTTGATAATATATGCCATGGCAATTCCAAGTCTGTTAAAATTTCGCACAAGTTATCCAACAATAATTGATGCATTTTTTCAGATTCTTCGGGCTTGCAGAAAATAAATTGTTCCACTTTATGAAATTGATAAAAACGAATTAGTCCACGTGTGTCTTTGCCAGCTGCACCTGCTTCTTTGCGATAACATGGTGAATATCCAGCATACATAATTGGCAATTGTTTTTCATCCAGTATTTCATTTTGATGTAATGAATTAAGCGCGATTTCTGCGGTACCGGCTAAACATCTGTCAGTATCATTCAGCACAAAAACATCATTTTTCATAACGGCTGGATCGCTGCCCAAGAAATGCCCAGCATTAAAAATTGCAGGAATTTTTGTAATTGCGGGAACTTGGATGAATGTAAATCCTTTAGCGATTAATTTTTGTATTACAAATGTTTGTATTGCCAGATCTAATTCCGCTGCTTCGCCTTTTAAACAATATGTTCTGGTGCCGCAAATTTCAGCAATTTTTTCAGGCATCCACCAATTATTTATATCCAATATTTCATAATGTGGTTTTGGTGTAAAATCAAAATTTCTTTTTTCGCCAAATGTTTTTGTTACAACATTTGATTCTTCGTCTGGGCCAACAGGGGATGCGACATCTGGTATCTGTGGAACAGATAAAAGTAATTCGTTTAAAGCCGCCTCTTTTTCAGACAATTCTTTTAATTCATTGGCGATCTTTTCGCTGATTTCTTTGGAATTAGCAACCAGTGATTTACGTGCGTCGGCGTCAGCCTTGGCAATTTCGGCAGATATTTTATTTTTTTCAGCAGTTTCAGTTTGAGTGCTGGTTTTCAACGCACGAACGCGCGCGTCCAATTCCAAGATAATATCGGTGTTATCATCAAAACCCTTGACCTGGCAAGCCCATTTTACTTTATCCGGGTTTTCACGAATGAATTTTATATCTAGCATATCATCACCTTATAATTGAGAAATAAAGTCTGGAAATCCATTGTCTTCTTCGTCTAATTTTTCTTCGTTTGATTCAGAAGGCGTGGCACATTTTTCGTTCGGCCCACGTGAAGTATCTATTTTAGATTGTTCGTCACTTACAACACGTCCATAGTGTTCCGCCATTTGTAAAAGACGTTCGCGCTCAATTGCGTCAGGCGTTTGACGTGCCTGATCCATATATTGTTTGCGTTTCTGACGCAGACGATGACAACGTTGAATCATAAGTCCAACAGACATTTGTTTTTTATTATTATTATTTTGCATATTTTTTCTTTTCTATAAGTGGAAATAAATCGCTAGCAAATCATCAAATTGCTTTACGATAATAAATATATTACAACGAGTGAAAATCAATTGCAATAATTTTTTTTTATGGCTATTATCACAGTGTGTAGGAGGGATGCACCTTGCAAAGCGAAGCCCGTGGAAATTTTTTATTACAAGCTTTGCTTGCGATTGCCCTGGTAATGTTTTTTATGCCCTTTGTGGCACAAAAATTATCATCAAAGAAAAACGATTCCGAATTAAGCGCAATTGCACGCCAAGCAAACAGTGCTGCATATGCTGCACGTGAATTTATAAAAGCAAGCAAAGACAATCTTGCTTATGGTCAGCAACACTTTAAAGATGATGATTTTACCGATTTATTGGAACCGTTTGGTCTACCTTTGGGATTTGTTACACAAACCAGTGCAAACCAGGAAATATCTCTTTTTACGGGAAAAAAAGAATCTGAAATTTTAAGTGTGATAGTTTTGCGTGGCGGAAATTTATCGGAACTTAAAAAAAGGGAGCTGCTTACGCGCATTGGGCCGGACGCCGCCATCGCTGATGCAGATGGAATTTTACATGGGATCGGTGGTTGGGAAAAGAATCTGAAAGATTTTAAAATCAAGCCGGATGTTTCGGCTGTTTACATTTTAATCCCTTCAGATGATGATTTTTCGGAACTTGTTCGTAGAAAAGCAGAGAATCTGGCCCGGGCAAAATTTCATACTAATTTAAACATGGGAAATTTTTCTATAAAAAATGTTGTTTCGTTGACCACAAGAAATGCAGAATTTGACGTTGCTAATTTTGATACACTTTCTATTACTG
The DNA here is from genome assembly GCA_041673665.1 of Alphaproteobacteria bacterium. Lineage (GTDB taxonomy): Bacteria > Pseudomonadota > Alphaproteobacteria > Rs-D84 > Rs-D84 > WRCA01. The sequence continues at coordinate 23,111 of JBAYXF010000001.1, forward strand.
GTTCCGGCGGGGATAGAAAATTTAAAAACGATATAGGTGTGTTGTCCACAAAGCGTGCGGTATTTCAAAAGGGGAAGGATGACAACCCATTAAGCATTTATCGTGGCGATCTAAAAGCAACTGCATTGTATGCTCAAACATTATTTAAATATGGATTGCCAGGAACCATTTATGCAAACAGTGCTTCGCTAAATTCTTTATCTATGTCTGCTGGGCATACAGGATTTTATGGTATGTATGATTGGGATGTCCACAGTGATGTTATCTTAAACAATGTTTCTATAGATACAGAATATTTAGAAGTAAATGGTTTTATAAACGCTTCGCGCGGGCAAGACGTTTTTATTGATCAAGATGAGTTAACTTATTTCAGTAAAAGCGGAGTAGAAACAGAATCTATAACCACGGCATTTATAACCTTACGAGATCAAATATCCAGTGCGTTATTATCTGGCGACGATAGTGCTATAATTATGGATATCAGGCCGGCCGGAGTCTCCGTGCTTCCTGACATTTTAGTAGACACCATAGATAATGATAATTTTCAAATTCTTAAAAATCCGGACTTGGATGATGGGGAAGTTGTTACTTGTAGAAGTATAATTTCATCACTTTCATCATCATCAACTTATAATTCAAAATCAGTAATACAAAATATTATTTGCCAGTTTGTATTTTGGCAACGACTGGAACGCCGTATAGATATTAAACAATGTTTGATAGATGGAAACAGTGATTGTGGATAATTGCATTGATAAAAAATATTTTTATAAAGAGCAAAAAGGTTCAGGGTTAATGGAAACCCTGCTGGCAATTGCAATTGTTGGTGCAATAATGCCCTTTGCCTATAATAGTGTAATGGATATGAGTCGCAAAGTCGCGGATGTATCTGAATCAAAACGTATTATTGCATGGCAAGATCCAGTTATGGCATATGTTCGTAAAAATCAGGCAGATTGGCCATCAAATGCCCAGGTAGAATTTGATGAGGAAGAGGTTGTTAATATTGGCACAGGAGATAATCGTTTGCTAAAACCATATGCTGGGTTTATTGAAAAACGCGAGGGTTCGGGGGGAATATCAATAAATGCATATCTTGCTTTTAAGCCGGTTGATATAAAAAAAGTAAGGGTTGCGAATATCGTTCAAAATATAGGTGTTGATGCCGCAATGGTGCAATCTGGCGGTGAAGCCGTCAGCCAAAGCGGGTGGAGTATTTCATCGGAATTATTTACAGAAGGTGATTTAATTTTCAGGGTTTCTGATATTTTGGGTGAAGACGATGTATATAAATATTTACACAGAACATATCTGGATGATAAAGAATTAAATACTATGCGGCGAGATTTGGATATGGCAAAGAACAGTATATCTGGGGTTGGGAAAATAACGGCGCAAACTATAAATGCAACAGGCGCAAAAGCCTGGTTTGTTAATTCTTCAAAAGTTATAACAAACGAAATCTTTTTCCCAGAGGGGATGACAATTGATGCGTCCAAGGCCATATTTGGGTCTATAACAGTAAATGGCGACGTTAATGGTTTTAGAAAAATTACAGCAGATAAATTAAAACATGTTGGGACAATGTCCAGTGCTACATGGGCAACCAAGGGGGATATAATTGCGGACTCGGTCAATATAAATGGACCGGTACATGTTCAGCGTGATATGGTTGTAAAATCAGAAAGCGCACGGACAATTACTGGGTTTGCTGGAATTCGTACCCAGGCGGTTGCTACGCCATATTTATATGCGGACAATTTAATTTTCCAGGCAGGTTATGGAATAACAATTTCCAGTGATTTATTATATTCTAGTTCTGGCGAATCAATCACAATAGGTAGCTGGAGGTTTCCATCAACAACAGGGCCGGGATTTTCAGAATTGATTTTGAAAAAAACAAGCGATGAAGAATTTGGAGAAGCGCTGGCAACGCCAGATAGTGAAGATTTTTCTCCGCTGATGACAAGCGGGTGGAAAGATTAAGTAATTTATAAAATAAATGAAAAACAAAAGAAAATTTTTTAAAAATGAATACGGCGGAATGATGTTAGAAATTCTGCTGTCGTTGGCAATTACAGTTGCTGTTGTTCCATTTGTTATGCGCGAGTTAAATAGTCGTACGCATCGTGCTGAAAATGTTCGTATTGCGCGCGATATCAGCGAGACTAAAGAAGCCTTGGAAAGATATATGACTGCTCATAAACTCAAATTATTAGAGCCGTCTGGTCGTGTAGTTATCAAGGTTAAAATTAGTGATTTATCAGAATACGGAAACATTCCAAAAGATCATGAAAAATTTCAAGCACGCATAATAAAATCTAGGAGTATCAGCGGGCGTACGGTGTTGTCTGGTATGGTTATATATGATTCTGCAGAGATATCGCCAATTCGTACACGCGAAATAGCTGAACTGGGTGGGGAATCATCAGGGTTCATAGATAATAACCAAGCACATGGAGTATTTGGTACGTGGCATTCTAGAACAAATATTTTTGATGCAACGTTCAGTAACAATTCTGTCGTAGAAAATACAAATACAATTTTGTCAGGTGGGGATTTTTTATGGAGGCTTCCTTCAAAAAATTCTCTTGATGCATCAATGTCAACAGACTTGCTAATCGGAGATAACAGTATAGAAGATGTTTCAACAATTGATACGTATGGGGCGAATTTTACAGAAATTTTAAAATCGGGTTTAATTAATGTAGAAACGGTTCAGATTACACCACGTGCGGAATTGTCTGCAGAATTAAATGTTTCCGGGGAAACGCTAGTAATCGGAGCATTAACATCAGATTCAAGAAGCGCAGAAATAAGCGGAAGTTTATCATTAACTGATACAGGTACAGTTTCAAAATTAGAAGCAAGAGAGATATGGGTTGGGGATTTGACTTTGAACGGATTAACTATTAATGGCAGTGCCGAGCCAGCAATTTTAAAAGTTAGTAGCACGATAGATATTACAAGAGGAAAAATTACAACAACAACAGCGACTATTGGATATACTGGATCTGTTTCTCCAAAGATTGTTGTAACAGACCGTATAGAAGATCCATCAAATTCTTCATATTATTGGGATTTAACAACAGATAAAGCATCTTTTTCAGATGTTTACTGTGCTGAACTAAATCAGATATTAAAAACCGCAATTACTAATGAATCACAAACTATAAGAACCAAGACGGAAACAATAATAAGGGCAATTGCCGCAAACAGCAATGCTACTATTTCTGATTATGTCAAGGCATTAAGTGAAATTCAAACCAGTGTAACAGCGAAATATAATAACTTGAATTTAGACTAATTCTGGATAAAATAATATAAAAATAAAAAAGAAAATGAAAATAACGTGCCCTTTTTGCAAAGTAAATTATTCTGTTCGTAATGATAATAATCATACATACGAATGTGCTGTATGTGGTTGTGTTTGGCGGGCACCGATCATTCAAAAAAAATCAAAAATATTGGTTTTCTCATTATACTTTTTGGTTTATTACTGGCTGCTTTATCTTTGGCCGCCATGATTTTATGGTTCCCACTTGGAAAGCAAAACGCTTTATCTGTTTATATGGACTCTGCACAATCGGTTGGCGATGTTTTAATTGTTTCAGGCCAGATTGAAAATAAGTCAGAAAAATTACACGGTATACCAGATTTAATGATTGTAATAAAAGATGATAATGATACAGAAATATCAACACAAAAGTTTGCGCCACCAGCACCATTATTAGATGCCGGGGAAAAAACAAATTTTTCGGTTCAGGTTCATAATGTCCCAGAAAAAATAGCAAAAGTTTCAGTAGAGTTAAATGATTAATATGCAAAAGGTATTTAATATGAAAAAAATCTTTTTAACTATTTTGTTTTCAATAATTTGTATGTCCGCATATGCAGCAATAAGCGCGGTAAGTATATTTTCTACCAGTACAGACTGGGAAAGGGTTACAGGATTACGCTATAGCCAATTTGATGTTTCTTTTGTGCGCGATAAATCATTGGGCAGTAAAGGGATGGAGATTTATTTTCTAGATGGATTTCCATGCATAGGACAGGCTGAAACAGCCAGGGCTTGGATTTCCCCCAGTAATTTTTCAAGCAAGGATAAAAAGGCAAACATGAACATCAGTTGTGTGCAACGTCCGAAACAAATTCGATTTGCATGGCGCGAAGCGAATGAAAAAGATTCTCAATCTAAAACAACCGGCATAATGACTTGTCAGATAGCCGGGGATGGACGTGAAATAGAAATTTTATTAAGTGATTGCGTCAAGGGGAAAAACTGGAATGAGTAATACAAGAATATTTATTGCGAAAGAGTCTGACGTCAGTTTGCGGATGGATAAATTTTTGGTATATAATATGCCAGAATTTTCACGCAGTGAAATACAGAAATTTATTATTAAAAGAATTCCAGATACAGATGAAATAAAATTCTCTGAAAAAATTAAACTGGGGGACAAGGTAGAAGTTATAATCCCAGAAAAAGAACATAATCAATTACTCCCCATAAATAAAAAAATCAAATTTGAAATAGATGTCTTGTTCGAAGACGATGATATTATTGTTATAAATAAACCACGTGCTGTTGCTATGTATCCTGGCGCGGGTCGTGAAACAGATACTTTGGTTCAGCGTGTTTTATCGCATACCAATTTGTCCGTCCAGGGCGGCCCAATGCGTCCAGGAGTTGTGCATCGTTTGGACAAAGATACCAGCGGAATCGTAATTTTTGCAAAATCTGATGCGGCATATCGCGTGCTTATTAAAACATTTGCCAGACATGATTTATCACGCAAATATATTGCTTTTGTTTGGGGTATTCCCAATTGGACCGAGGCTGATATCAGTGGCAACATCGGGCGTAGTGCAAAAAATCGTCAAAAAATGACAATGTTAAAAGTCGGGGGAAAACATGCAGAAACCAGTGTCGAGGTCATAGGTGCATGGTCTGACGTTGGAATTTCTAAATTGCGTTGTACTTTGTTTACTGGGCGCACACATCAGATACGTGTACATTTATCTGCACATGGATTCCCATTGGTATGTGATCCATTATATGGACGTGGAAGTGCGCGATTGGGCAGTGTAAAAAATCCAGAATTATTAGATTTTATAAAAACACATCATGGGCAAATGTTGCATGCTGAGGTTCTGGAATTAAAACATCCAATAACTGGTGAAATTATAAAATTAAAAACTAAATTGCCAGATGATATGAAAGAGCTGCAAGAAATTCTGGGCTAGGTTTTTCTATTTTATATTTGCGGCCATTTCGGTCGCTATTTTTTTAACTGAAATCATATATGGATTTATACATCCCATGCATCCAGTTTTTTTATCACGAAAATCACAATATTGAATAAAGCCGTAACAAGTGCTTACCTTTGGGATTATGGTTATAATTTTTTGTGGTTCGAAATCATAAGGATTTAAAAAAAGTATATTGTCGTGAGACGAAGAAAGTCTTAAAGTTGGCATATCACAAAAATCGCTGGAACAAGACCCCTTTAAAAATTCTGGAGATATTTTTGAAGTATCAATTTTTTGTATTTCTTTTGAAACCGTTTTTATAAAAAGTTCTTTTAATTCAAAATAATATAATGTTTTTGATTTTATAATAATACTGTCAGATCCCGGCCAAACGTCGTTCATACAAACCCGTGTTTTTTTTAAATGGTGATTATCAGGAAATTGTATTTCTAAAGTCCCTGTATATTTTTCTTCTTTTGGTTCAATATTTGGCATTTGTTTACCTTATATTAATTGTTAATTAATATAGTAGCCCAAATAAGAAGCTTGTCAATATTTAATCTTTTTTATCTGACTTCTACTTCATCAACTAATGTTCTGCTGACAGGGTTCATTTCCACTGGTTGAAATTCTGGATCTATTACAGGTTCAGAACTGTCTTCGGGAAGTATGGTCACTTCTTCGGTTTGTGGCGTGATTTCTGATTCATCTATACCTTTTTCTCTGTAAGTTTTAGCATGGTATTTCCCGCGCATACTTTCTGGTAATTTTAAATAATCCATTGGGTTTACCCCATCAGAAATTTTTATTTCAAAAGGTTTAGAACTGTTTTGTTTGGTGGCTTGGTACAACGGTTTTATAAAATTAGTCGTTGCCAGTTCTTTTACTTTTGGTGTTCCACTGCCGTCTAATGCCATTATTTGCAATGCTCTTTCTGACATTCCATTTGGCTGTAATCTGATCAGTCCGTCCAAACCATGAAATCCAGATGGGTCGGTTAAAAATTCATTTGCATTACGTCCCGAAGATAATGCTTTTTTAGCAAGCATAGCAGCATCATATCCCATTGTACTGATTCTTTCTGGTTCTTTATCAATAATGGTACGATATGCATCTGCAAATTCTGGTGAAATTGGTGGCAGTGTGGCAAAATAAGCACCAGACATTGTTATATCACGAAACATTTCTGTGTTATCCCACATTGCGGTTCCATAGAACTTAACCTTTTTTGATGGTACATCAAAATAACGCATGAACGAACCCAATGCTTTGGAATCAGTTGCGTTCCCCAAGAATAGAATAGAATCATATGAAACATTACCAATGGTGTCTGATTTTTTTCTGTCTTCTAGTTGTGTGTTTACAAATTCTTTATCTGACTCTGAAATTGTTTGGTTCATTAATATGTCCGACAAGATTTCTTTGGCCCGGGTATTTGCATCATTTCTTGCATTAAATATGGCTGCTTTTTCAGCTGTGCTTTTCATATTGTCCATATTTCCGGGGGTATAATAATAAAATCCGGCAACATCCAGTCCATAAATGTTTGCAGCATCCAGTGCGGTATTACCCATAATATATCCAGCTGTATTATCCGGAACAATGAATACAGCTTGCTTTTTGCCATCGATTGTCATTCTGCGGATAATTGTTTCCACACTTTGTGTTGGTATCAAAGACATTGTTAAAATGCCATTCCCAAGAACACTGGCATTAGAGCTGAACGATAAAACAGGGATATCAGAGCCTACGTGTTCGTGTAATAAATCAACATCTTCGGAAAAAATGGGACCGATTATCAAGTCGGGTTTATTTGCCAAAGCAGACTCTATTTGTTGTGTTTTTTCAATCGCAGAACCGGATAAATCTGTAAATCTTACATCGATATTATCTACTCTGCTTTGGATAAATGCCATTTGAACACTGGTTTTAACAGATGTCCCCAAATCAGATGCAGGTAATAAAACAGCAATGTTTTTTTGGCCCATTGATTCAAAATTTGGAGTATCCAAATTAGTTGCATCTCTGATTTGAACGGGTTGTGTCCCAGTACAGGAGGACAAAGCCCCAAGCGCAAAGCACATATACAAAGAGTTTTTTAATTTTTTTATAAACATTGAAAATCCCTAAATTCAATGTAATAATAAAACAAAAGGAGCCAAAATGCAATCAGGTCTTTATATTATTGGCACCCCTGTTGGTAATTTGGGTGATATGTCCACGCGGGCAGTCGAAGTTTTGCGAGATGTGGATTTAATTGCCGCCGAAGATACCAGGGTATTTGGGAAATTGGCATCTCATTTTGATATTAAAACACATAGAATTGCGTTGCATGATCATAATGAACGCGAAATGACCGAAAAAATCACAGATATGATTGCTGGCCGCCGTAGTGTTGATGGTGCCCAAGTTTTAGAGGGGACAATCCCAGGCGCCGCCATAGCGTTGGTGTCTGATTCAGGAATGCCTACGATCAGTGATCCAGGCTTTCGCATTGTTCGTGAGTGTCGCAGACAGGGCTTGGATGTTTTTGTTGTTCCAGGACCTACGGCTGTAATCAGTGCGCTGGCACTTTCTGGATTTCCAACGGACAAGTTTACTTTTTGCGGGTTTTTTAAAGATGAGAAACATTTACGCGAAGATAATAAAATCAGACATACACTTGTTTATTACGAAAGCCCGAACAGGGTGCAAGATACATTGGAAACCATGGCACGAATAATGCCGGAAAGGCGCGTTGCGGTTGTTCGTGAAATTACAAAAATTCACGAAGAAACTGTTATCGGATATCCAGCGGAATTAAAAAGCCGTGATGATTGGCGCGGCGAAATTGTTATTGTTATTGAACCAGCGCCAGATGTAAAAATGAGTGATGATGAAATTTCCAAGATAGTTCGTGATGTTGTATCTGGTCCAACAAAATCAGCCGCGGCAGAAATTGCCGCCCGCAGTGGAATATCAAAAAAAGAAGCATATAAAAAGTTACTAGGGGAAAAAGATGAATAATATAGAAAATAAAAAAGTTCTTATAACTGGTGGATCCGAGGGGTTGGATAAAGCGCTTGCAAAAAAAATGCATGATATGGGCGCCTCGGTTACAATTTTATCTCGCAGCGAAGCCAAATTAAAATTGGTTGCATCAGAAATAGGCTGTAAATATATTATTTGTGATATTACGAATTTAGAAGATTGTAAAAAAGTAAAACAAGAAATTGGCGATATTGATATTTTGATAAATAATGCCGGGGTTTGGACAGATGACAATTTAGAAAAAACAAATCCAGAAAAGATAGCCTCGACGCTTCAAGTTAATATAATTGGTGCTATTCAAATGACCAGTATGTTTTTACCAAGAATGAAAGAATTAAATCATGGAACAATTTTCTTTACTAATTCAATCAGCGGAAGATTTCCCATAGCTGACCCAGAAGCCAGAACTTATAGCGCGTCTAAATGGGGGTTGCGTGGTTATGCAGAGGCATTAAAAGAAGATTTAAAAAATACAAAGATAAAGGTAATTCAAATTCATCCATGTGGATTTGATACAAATATTTTTGAATCTAGCGGATGGGATAAAAATATTTCGCATAATCAGCCGTGGATGACCAGTACAGAAAATATTGCAAATGCTGCTATGTTTTCATTGAATCAACCAGATGATATAAATATAAGCTCGATTGTTATAGATAAATCGCCCAGTAATCCAGATATGAATCAATAAGAGTAAAAAATGATAAAATTTGTAGGAAGTTTTGAAACGGTTAAATCTTTGCCCAGGACTCATTTTCCCGAATACGCTTTTATTGGGCGCAGTAATGTTGGAAAATCGTCCCTGATAAATGCAATCGCGGGCAGTGTTATTGCGCGCACATCAAAAACACCGGGACGAACACAATCATTAAACTTGTTTAATTTTGATGACAGGGTTGCGGTTATGGATTTACCGGGTTATGGCTATGCAAAAATATCCAAAGTTGAAACCGAAAGATGGCTGGCAAGACTGGAAGAATATTTGCTTGATCGCGATCAATTAAAAATTCTTTTTATTTTAATTGATGCGCGTCATGAATTAAAAAAGTCAGATTTAGAAATTATGGATTTTTGTGATTTTAATGCAATTCGTTATCAAATTGTTTTAACCAAAGTTGACAAGTCAAATAAATCAAAAATCGCAGATATAAAATCAGAAATATTATCAAACCCCCATCCGGCTGCGTCTACAGAGGTTTTAGAAACGTCTGCAGAAAAAGGTTTTGGCATAGAAGGGATCAGGAAAATAATTGGCATTAAATAAGAAAAATATATTTTGTGCGTCTAATCCCACAAAACTGACCGAGGTATTGTGGTCTTTTTTATCTGATCATGATTTTTCAAACGATGTAATATTTTTACCCAGCAGGCGTGCGATACGCGTTGTTGAGGAGTTTATAACCTTTAAATCAGGAAATGCTGTTTTATTGCCCAAATTAGTCGCGCTTGGGGAAAGTCCAGAAGACGAAGAAGAAATAATTACCGGGGATGATGTTGTTTCAAATATAGAACGTATGCTGGTTCTTTCAAAATTGTTATCTGCTGCCGAAAGCCGGTCTTTTTCATCTGTTTTACCAATCGCGCGCGATTTAATCCGTATGCAAGATTATATTGAAAACGAGCAGGACGAAAACAATAAAACCAAAATAGATTGGGAATCATTAGTTGATGAAAAATTCGCAACGCATTTTCAAAAAAAGGCAAAATTTTTATCGTTGGCAGACAGTGTTTTACCATCAATTTTTCCAGATAAAATTACAGAGTCTGCAAAACGAAATATGGATATTCGTGATTGGATTGGTCGCGAATTTTCGGGACAGGTTATAGTATGTGGCAGTACGGCATCTGTTCCGGCTACATCGGATTTGATGGAGTATATTGCATTGTTGCCAAATGGTAAAATAATTTTACCTGGAAAGATTACAGGCACGAAAATTAAAGATATAGATATTTGTAATCCATATTATTCAGAATATAAATTTTTACAAAAAATTGGAATTAGCCCAGACAAAGTAATTGAAATTAATGTTGGTAAATCAAATATAGATTTTTTTAACTCGGCTTTTGATAATAATCAATCACCCATGGATATTCAATTTATACCCTTTACCCGTATAGATTGTGCACGCGAATCAGAAGAGGCCATGGCAACCGCGGAAATAGCGTCTCGTGCGATAAATAATAACAAGTCTGTTTTGGTTATTACGCCCGATGCGGCCGGAAATCAACGTTTAAAAGAAGCGTTTGCGCATCGCGATTTGGTGGCTGATTTTTCGGGTGGAACATCTGGGACAATGACTTTGTTTGGTCGTAATGTATTAAATAAATTTGATGAATTGGGCGAGTTAAAAATTGAAAACGCATTTAATTTTATCAATGGTTTTAATTTAGATTTTGCCGAAGATGATTTGCCAATAATTGAAAAGATAAAAGAAATATCAGACATTTTATGCAAGCATGGAATCATTCTAAGCTTGTCCGATTTACGGGCAATTATTATGGACGTTTTATCATCAGTGCATATTCGGCCCGTTTTAAATTCTGAATCGAAAATTCGTGTTTTAGGAACCATAGAATCGCGTATGCAAACTGCAGACGTTGTTATTTTAACCGGATTGAACGAAGGTATGTTCCCAGCCATTGGATATGAAAATCCATGGTTGCCACGCCGCATTGCACAGCAGATTGGTTTGCCGCCACCAGAACGCAAAGTATCATTGATGGCATTGGATTTTATAAATTTATCAAATGGCTTGGACGTTTATTGGTTGCGTTCAAAGACAGCGGGCGGAACACAAACGACAGAGTCTAGATTCTTATCAAGAATAGAAGTTGCATTAAGAAATAAAGATTTAGATGCTAAAAAAGCAGATAAAATTCTAAACATAGTTCGTGGTTTTGATATGGTTGCACCAAATCCGCTTGACTATTCAAGTCCAACACCGCCGGCAGACAGAAGGCCTGTGTATGTAACAAAGCTGGAATTATTAATACATAACCCATATGCGTTTTATGCGAATCATATTTTGGGTTTGCGACCCAAAGATGATTGGTGGATAACCGCAAGCGCCAAAGATTTTGGAACATTGGTTCACGGTGTAATAGAACATGTCGCGAGAAATTCAAATGAAATAAAAAGTCTGGTTCAGTTAATGGATGAAAAAGCCCGGGAAATTTTACCAGATGGCAGTGTGTTGTTTCATTTTTGGCATAAACGATTTGTTGAAATGGAATCAGAAATCCAAAAAATGTTAAAAGATTCGATTGGTGGGAAATCAGAAATTGAAATGGAAACAAAAATAGTTGGGCGTACGGTTCGTGCAATTGCTGATCGTGTTTGGGATAGTGTGGTTATGGATATTAAAACAGGCAAAGCTCCAAATAAATCACAGCTAGAGCAGGGGAATATGCCGCAATTACCGTTAGAGGCTTTTATGCGCGGTGCACGTATAATCCAGTTTTTGCAATTGCAAAATAATAACATAAAATTAATTGAATATTCAGGCGAACAGTTACAAAGAATGGTGGAAGCATCCGTTCAAAAAGCATCAGAATTATTTGGTAGGTACAGCAAGGATTTTGAGCCGTACGAATACTATGAAACCAGTGATCAAAAATATAAAGCGTATGATGATCTGGCGCGCATCAAAGATTGATTATTTTAATCCCAGTTTATGTCTTAATGAATGGCGCATATTACGCGAAGAGATGAAAGTTAAAATAATATTTCCCAACCATTTTGGTATAACTCGTTTTTTTTCTTTGTAAATTTTTAAAAATTTATCCATTTCTTTTTTATCTGCTTTGCTATCTGTATTATAAATAAAGCCGTAATCTTTGAAAAATCTTTGCAGGTTTTTATTTATTCCGATTATGCATGCGGGACAAGTATTTTTCTTTTTTGAATATGGATCAATAGAAGTATCAATATAATAAGAATTTATATTTTTTAACTTATCAATCATAATTTGCATTACCAATGGATTGTTATATCTGTGCAGACAAATTAAATCAATTCCATCTTTGGCAAACAACGACAGATGCAATCCGGTGCCTTCGACCCCAGCAATTACATCCGCACCTTTCATTAATTGTATTTGTTTTTGAAGCGGCATAACATCCCAGCCAGTCTTGGTTGGAATTTGTGGATGTATAATCTTAAAACCGGCTTTTTTGAATATTTTTTCTATTTGATCTTCGCCCAAAACCATATTGTTTGTAAATTTTGTCCGGGACAGATAAATCTTTTTTGGTGACTTTGGATCTGGCTTTACAGCGTCTGCAATCTTTTTAAATGTTTCACTGAATTTTTTATTCGCATATAATTTTGTATAATTAAAAGAAGAATCAGGAACTAAAACATTTTTGAATCTGACGGGAGTATTAACAAATAAAAGTTTTTTAATTCCCATTAATTTATAAAACTCTTTCCCATTTGGTGCCAGAGGGCCATTGGTGACAATAACAAAAGTATGATTTTTATATTTTTTATCTAATATGGGCCATGCGCGTGAAAAACTGTTCGCAAGAAAGTGCCCAATAAAATCCTCGCCATACCCTAGTAAAATAATATCTTCATCAACATAAGGTGTGTTTTTATTTATTTTTTTGCTGTTCTTTACATGCCTAACTTTTTGTGAACAAAGTTTAATGTTTGCATTGTGTAAAGAAATAGTGGCATTTGGGATAACGCTGATTTTCAGTGATTCATTTATATCTGGTTTTGCGTTAAAGCATTTAAGAAATTTATCTTTCGTAGCGATAAGATATCTGGTGGGATCTTTTAATGGTTTCATCCGACAATTCCATCTTTGATAGTAATAATTCTGTCAGCGCGTTTTGCCAGGCTCATATCGTGTGTTACGAATAACATAGACATATGTGTTTTTTTCGTCAGTGATAATAATAAATCAAAAACATTTGAAGCATGCGCGGGATCCAGCGATCCTGTTGGTTCATCTGCCAGAACGATTTCTGGTTCGTTTGCTAATGCGCGTGCAACCGCGGTGCGTTGTTGTTCCCCACCGGACATTTCAGATGGTCTGTGATCACTACGGTGTAAAACATTTGCAGCTTTTAATAATTTTTTTGCACGGATGCGCGCGGCATCTTCGTCCATATCATTTGCCAGCATGGGCAACATTACGTTTTCAAGCGCAGTAAACTCTTCCAGCAAATTATGACGTTGATAAACAAACCCCAGTTTTTTACGACGAATTGTTGTTCGCTGATCTTCGTTCATTTTATTAACTGGTGTACCCGCAATTGTAATTTGTCCCCCGCTGGGCTTTTCAAGTAATCCAACGCATTGTAATAAAGTAGATTTACCGCAACCCGATGGTCCAACCAGTGCAACAATTTCCCCGCGCATTAATTCAAATCCGCCACCACGTAAAATGTTTAATGGTTGGCCAGCCTCTATAAAAGATTTTTTAATACCAACAACCGACATTATACATGCGCGCTTTTTTACAGATGATATAGATTTTAATATTGATGCTGCCATTTTATTCATTCCTTAAAACTTCTACCGGATCGGTTTTAGCGGCTTTCCACGCAGGGTAAAGGGTCGCTAAAAATGCCAGTGCAATTGCAACAAATGCAATTCCAAACACATTCCAAAATTCTAGTCTGGATGGTAATTCAGATAAAAAATATAATTCTGCTGGGAATAAATCACGTCCAGTCATCCATTGTATAAACTGGCGTATTGGTTCAATGTATTTTGCGACCAGAACGCCCAATACAGTTCCCGTTGTAGCGCCCAGCATTCCAATACTGCTGCCGCATAAAATAAATATTTTCATCATGCTGTGGCGTGAAACACCAAATGTACGCAGAACCGCAATATCGCGCGATTTGTCTTTGACCAACATAACCAGGCTGGATACGATATTAAATGCAGCAACGATTACGATAAGCAGTAAAATTAAAAACATTACGTTTGATTCAACCTGCAACGCACCAACAAAGCCACGATTTAAATCACGCCAATCACGAACCACAAATCCGGTTGGCAGACTGGCGGACAAAGCGTCGCGAACATCCGTTGTTTTTTCAGGATTTTTTAAAAATAAATCGATATGTGAAACGCCATCAGGAGAGTTCAAGAATTTTTGTGCAGTTTCTAATGGCATAAAGATATATCCAGAATCATATTCATACATACCCGCAAAGAATGTTGTAGCAACCGGATAAGACTGTATCCGTGGGATTGTTCCAAATGCAGTCGCAGTGCCGCCATTTGCGCTGATAAGTGTAGCATTATCATTTCTGGTGAGATTCAAGTTTCTGGCAAGCGATGCACCCATTGCCAATTGTCCGTTATTGATCTTTGCCAGTGGTGTTCCATAAATTTTTGTGCCGGCTTGGAATTTTCTTTCCAAATCAGACATCCTGATTCCGCGAACCATTGCGCCAGAATTCTTCCCGTCCGCAGACACCATTACTTGCCCTTCTAGAACCGGAATAATATCAGTGGTATTAGCAGCGACAATTTTATTGTCTTTCATCTTTCCAATCAGATAATCAAAGTCCTGAATTGCGCCGTCTTGGTGATAAACAACAACGTGTCCGTTCATACCAACAATACGCGAAAGCAGGGTGTCGTGAAAACCGCTCATTACGGACATAACGACGATAAGTGTTGCAACGCCCAGTGCAATTCCCAGCAAAGATACCCAAGAAACCACGCTGCCGAAACCACGCCCTTTGGCCCTTAAATATCTGAATGCAATTTTCTTTTCAAGACGACTAAACATTTTTATTCCTTAAAATCATCAGGGTTTATATTTAATTCTGTTTTTATTCTGTGCTCTAACCTTTTTTGAATTTCATCAAAAACTTGCAATAAAGCCGGTTCTGAAGCAAACATATCACGATAAGACTTGCTGAAATACCATTTCCAATAAACCCCATTATCATAAGAACCAATATGATCCAACGTCTTTGAAAATAATGTTTGGAAACATACATCTAATCTATCAAGCATTTTTACAAATTTTGATTCTGGTGTTTTTTGTTCCTCGTATTCTTGCCATAAAGTTTCAAACTCTGAATTATTCAGCAATTTTGTAAATTCATTCATTATTTCAGTTTCGTCTTTTTCTTTTTTTTCACGTGCCGCATCATCATTTAATGTTTTATGCGCTGGAATATCATGAGATTTACTTTCTGGCAAGTCGTGCGCAGCACAAAGTTTTAAAACGCGTTCCATATTAAGTGTTACGGATGCTTTTGGAACAAATGTTATCGCCATCAATGACAGCATAAAACAATGTGCAGCCACAGATTGTTGTTCCCCATCGGACATTCTGGTTGTGCGTTTTTCATAATGTAAATGTTCCGCTGTTTTAAAAAATTCAATAATATTATTCATCCAAATACTCGCGCAGTTTATCTCCGGAAAGTTCAGCGGCCGGTTCATCGTCCGCAGAGTCTACGATTGAAATAACACGTGGGCTCATGAATATCACCAATTCTGCAAATGGGTTTATTAATGTTTCAGATGTTGTTACAAAGCTGTGTGTTGGGATGCCGATAATTACATAATTATCACCCAGTTTTGTTGGAACGTTAAAACTGGCCAGTTCCCCAGCGGTTGTACGCAGTGCAATTTTCGCATCTACTTTTTTCATATCGGCGTATTTTCCATATTTACCAGTTGCGCCAACGATTAAATCAGTTTCCAATCTGTCTTCGCGTGAGCATTGACCAATATCAAATCTGCTTTGCCAGCCGTTTGGTATTACAAATGTTCCCTGGGAAATTAAAACTACATTTGCTTGGTCGGATAAAAATGTTTGTAATGTTTTTGTGTTTATTTCTGGGGATACAACCAGCAATCTGCCAACAACGCCAGGGATAGACATTTTGACATTCTTTTCCCCAAATGCGGGCAGCATATTCATCCAAACAATTGGATTGTCGGTACGTGGATATACACGGTATACATCCATATCCCATGCAACCAAGAATTTTTTATTTCCGATATCGGAAACGATATCACGAACTTTCTTTTCGATTTGATAATTCCCTTCGAACGCCAAGGTTTTATCTTCCCAGTTAGTTATTAAATTACGCAAGTCAGCACCATGCATTGCATCAATTAATGCCATGATTACGTATTGATCTTTAGGCATTTTCATCAGCCATTTTCCACGACTGGAAATACGAAGCTCTCTGGTGTCGTCGTCATAGGTATAGTAAGTTTTACCAAGTTTACAAATTAGTTCTACGGCGTCTTCTAGTGTTCCAGATGTAATCTCACCACTGATTAAGTCAGGTAATTTCTCACTGGCAACAATTTTAATTTTTGTTCCATCAAGTAATTTTTCCAAAACAGCTGGTACATTTTTTTTCTGGAAAGAAAAATTTTCTACAGCAAAATCTGGAAGATTATCGCCCTTGTTCAAACGAACAATTTCAACGGGCGTTGTTGGCAGAACAGATAATATACTTTGGTTGTCCCAATCAACTTTGCATCGTTTTGGCAAATCAATTGCAAATTTTTGTGCGGTATCTGTTGTTAAAGCAGCCTTGCGTGGAAAGATCGGAACAGAATGTTCGTCCACTACAATGTTTTCAACCACTTGGACAGTGTCATATTGTTGTTGATTTCGACTTTGAAATTGTTGGCATGCACCAACAAATAAAATCAAAAGCAAATATAATTTTCTCATTTTGGTCCCTTATATATTCATAACACGTTCAAATTCTTCGAGTGTCATTTCATAGATTGGTTTATTACTGGGGGTAATCAAATTTTTTGCACCCTGAAATTCGGTTTGATATTTTTTTATCAATGCTTTTAATTTGGCGTCGGTGGGATTTATTTTTTCGCCGTACGCATTCAGCATTTCCAGAACATCTGCCGCAAAAAAGCGCCCCGTATAATTTTCAGCTGCGATACCACCTTTTTGGGTACGTATTGCGGCGGATAAAATTTTCAAAGCCTCATAAAATCCGGCTATACGGATATATCTTTCTTCCGCGGTCATTTATTGCTCCTTCCTGTGTTTGCATTATAGAATTAAAAAGCCAGCTTTCGCAAGCGTAAAAGGAGAAATTATAAGGAATAAGTTATAAGGGAAATTTATATTGCTAAAAATTTAATTTTTCAGTTATAATCTAAATTATGAAAAGAACTTTTGTCCTTGTTGCTTTATCGTTTGCGCTTTTGGTGGGATGTTCATCTGCTAATCGTGGATCCATTGACGATGCGACGGTTTTAAATTGGGAAAATGATATGGTTACGACCGAACAATTTGTTCGTGATCATAAAAATTGTTTGGGAATAACACGTTCCCCTTATGAACCCAGATCTAGATTAGCCAAGCTTATCAGCCCAAATCAATCCAGTTTGATGCCAGATTGGGATGGCTTATGGGTGACTTTTCAATCCAATGAAAATAAAGACATCGGGCAGCGTTCTTTGATGTCGGTTCCTCCTAATTCCAGCTCCAGATCAGTTGGGGCGTATCGTAAATGTATGATGCGTCGTGGTTATTTGTTGCGCGCAAATTAAACGATAAATTTTTTCTCTTTTATGATATAATTTAATTCAATGAAAAACAGATTTGTATTTTGGTTGATATCCAGTCTTACCGTCATACTTGTAATTTATGTAGCGGTTCGCGTCAGTATAGTATTATTGGGGTTGGGCGGAACATTATCAGATATAAAAAAACTTACAGTTTATTCCAGTAATGGTGAAACGGCCGATATAATTGAGCGTTTGGGCATCACCCCTGGAACCAAACATATTGATTTGGACGATATTCTGGCAAAGGTTTCTGAAGATCCCGATCTTTCCGGGGTTGCAATTCGACGCTTGCCAAATGGCGAAATTAATGTTCGTGCCGATATGCGGGTTGTTGTCGCGGGTTGGACAGATGGGGAAAAATATTATCCTTTGGACAATAATGGGGTCCCAATTAATAGAGCGTTACCAACAAGACCGGAAAATACTCTGATTTTTTCAGGTAAGGTTCCAAAAGATATATCAAAAATAATAAACATAGTAAAGCACACCCCTGGGCTTTTCAGTCGCATTGACAGAATGGAATTTATAGAAGATAGACGCTGGAACATTTTTTTATTAAACGGAATTAAAATTATGTTGCCCGAAGAAAATTTTGAAGAAGCTATAAAAAAAATTGATAAAACTAACAAACAAAATATGATTTTGGACAGACAGATAAAATTGCTGGATATGCGGGATTTATCAAGACCATTGGTGAAATTATAAACAAATATGAATTTAACAGAAGGCTCTTTTTTGTGTTTAGATATAGGTTCGGGCGGGGTGCACGCGGTCGCTGCACGGGTTTGTTTTGGACGGCTTAAAGTTTCATCAAATATATATGTTGAATCCAGGGATATTGTGTATGCGGTCAAGACGGCGGTGGATAATTTAGAAGAACAAATAGGGGCCAGATTCGACAAGGCGTTTGTTACGGGAAATTTCGGAGAAATTAAATCAGAAATTTTTTCAAGAAAAAGCGTATGGGAAACAGAACGAAAAATTACACCAAATGATATTCTAGAACAAATATCAGATGTTACCCAAGATGATATTTCTGTATTACATATAATGCCTTTACGTTATGATTTAGGGGGTGCGCGAAATCTTTCTAACCCGCTGGGGCATATTGATCATGCATTGCATTCGGTGTTTAATGTAATTGCTTATTTGAACAAGGGTTTAATGCGCGCAAAATCTGCGTTGCATGCTGCACATCTAGAGTCCGAAGGTTTTTTCGATCCGATGTTTTTGCTGGGATTGTCTGCGCGCAAAGCATCAGAAAATTCTGTATTCATAGATTTTGGCGCAGAATTTACCAGCGTTTCTATGTGGACCGCGCGTGGGCCGATGTTGATTAAAAAAATACCAATGGGCGGGATTGATATTACAAGGGCAATTGCTAATACTTTTAATTTACCAATTATAGAAGCAGAAAGATTAAAAATTTCCAGCATGAATCTGGAACAATCTGATATGGATAGATTTACTCCGGCGGATTCTAAATATGATATAACCAGATTTGATGTGAACGAAATAGCAAGCAGTGTTTTTTCTGAAATTATATGTCAGGTTGGTGATGTTTTAAGCACAGGAATAGAAAAATATAATCCAGAACGACTGTATGTAAGTGGTGGTGGCTCTGGTACTAACGGATTAGAAAAGTTTTTAAAAAAAGAATTTGGTATGCCGGTTAAAAATATGGGCTCGTTCGGTATAGTTAATTCATTGGCAGAATTTGTATGGAATACTGAATCTGAAAGGGTCAAAGGATATTTAGAACGCAGAAAAAAATGGGAAAAATTTTTTAACTTTTTAGCAGCACCATTGAATTGGAGATTTTATCCACGTCGTAAAAAAATTATTCCGATTATGCCCAGTACTTTATGTTGGGACATGCGAAGTTCAGACACTTATGCCAGATTTGAATCTGCAGATATCAGTATGATTCATGTTGATATAATGGATGGATTTTATGTTGAAAGAATTGCCAGTGGAATTGATGAACTTCGATTCATACGTGCGCATACCGCGGCTCATTTACACGTTCATTTAATGACGGAAAACCAGGCGACTTGGACGAAAGAAGCGATTGAATGTGGTGCGGACACAATTATTGTTTCAACCGGAACAAATGGTGTAATTCGTGCGTTAAAAGAAATACAATCTGCGGGAAAACGTTCTGGAATTGCGTTACATCCAGAATCTTCGTTAGAAGTTATAGCCCCAGTTTTAAGGGGTGTTGATGAAGTAATGGTAATGTCAGTTATCCCAGGAGAATCAGGACAAGAGTTTATAGAAGAGTCAATATCAAGAATTGCTTCTCTTGCTAATACCAGACGCAAACATGGATTAAAATTTAAAATTTCTGTTGATGGCGGAATAAATCCGGAAACGGCGAAAAAATGTTGGGCGGCTGGCGCGGATTTTCTAGTCTCTGGCAGTTTTTTAAGTGGTGCTCCAGATTTTGCCGTAGCGGTGCAAGAACTTTTGGAAAAAAAGTAGAAAAAGAAACAAATAATTTTTTTTTATTTTAATATGTCCTTTTTTAACTTTTCTCTTTTTATTATTTTCTTTCTATGATAAAATATGATAAAGAAATGGTGGGAATATGAGAATAAAAAAAGCAATTATTGTTGGTTTAGTGCTACCTTTGGTATCAGAAATCTGTTCAATGTCAGCTGGGGCTGTAACTTATATGACGACGGCTTCGTCGCGTCCAAGTACGACTGCACGCATGCCGACGTTGTCATACAGCGCGTCGTCCAGCACATCGTCCAGCACGACATCAACAAATGCTGGCTTGCTTGCAACTTGTGCAAATCCATTGCCAGATCGTTTGACATCGGGACGTTGTATCGACAGATATGATTCTTGTTTGCGTCAGGATAACGTTTGTGGTGAACATTTTGAACTTTGCTATAATTTAAAACAATTTAATAAATCTCGTATTATGTGCCAAGAATATTTGGCGCAATGTCCAGCCGAAGCAGTTAAAGCAATATTTGGAAATTCTGTAACGACATCTAATGATTTGTTGTCGGCAAACCGCACCATGTGTGATGGGGAATCTCTTTTGACCAAAAGAACATTTTCACCAGCGTTGGGCGATATTGGGGTTGCCGCCGACAGTCGTATAGACTTGGCCATTAAAGAGGGTAAAAACTGGGCAGCCGCTAACAGTGTTAAAACATGTAATAAAATTGCGGACGCTTGTATACAAAATGCTTGTAAGAAATCCCCACAAAAATGTATTTCTTTGGATGGGTTTTCTGACATAGATGCATCTGAAATGGTTAATATCGCCACATCTGGCGAAACTACATTGCGTATAAATGCAGATATGCTGACAATGTGGCTTAATAATATGGCATGGGATGGTGATAATGTTAAAAATTACATCAAAGAACAATGCCGTGATACTGTTGGTTCTAATGAGTGGTGCTTTATGGTCACAAATGGTACGCCGGCGAAAGAAGTTGATTTAACCGACAGCTTTAATATTCAAGAAGTTTACCAAGATATTATGTATAATGGCGTTGGTGCTCGTTGGAAAATGGCACAGTCCAAGATAAAAGAATGGGCTGCATTAGCAACTAAGAAATCCGTAGAACAATGTAAAGATGCAATGACAGATTGTGCCGTGAATGCTTGTGGTGAAGGATCCAAGGCCCGTTGCTATGGTTTGGCTAAAGATGGCAATACTGTCAGTATAAAAAATAAAGCTGGTTCTGATATTACAGGCCAATGTGAAAATTTGATTGAAAATAATCAATATTGTAAAGATGTATTCCGTAATAAAGATACGGGCGAAGATGGTGACGTTTGGGCAGCGGTATGGACCGAGGACTTAATGGGCGCAATTGTCGGATTGGATTCAGATTTACAAAAAGCATTTAACGAAGCAGCAGTTGCTCAAATGCGTAGCAGTTGCCAGGCTCAGGCTGAAAAATGTGTAGAAAGTGAATGTGGAACAGATTTCTCGCGTTGCTTTATTACCAGTATAGAGGCAAAGAAAAATAGCAGTGTTTCTTTTTCTGAGGGTTCAGCAATAAGCAGCAATTTATATGCTGGTGGATTTGATGAAGTTTTGGCACGTAACTTGTGTATGTTAAAGATTAAAAAATATACAGATTGTATAGATTACTTTGATGTTCAGTATGCCAAGGCAACAACCGGGACCAGTGCAGATTCTTGGGGAACGTCAAGCAATGTTCGTAATGCATGGCTAGATGCTGCAAATAGTGATTCTGCAGATAAGGTTTGCCGTGTATCGGAAACTTATATAGATCAAGTTGATGAATCTGGAAATGCTGTTGATACTACTAAAAAATTAGCACCTAAGGTTAAAACTTGTGCTACACAAGAACGTAGTATATTTGATGGTTTATTGTCAGATATCAGCAAACGTGCTAATTCTGTATTAGAACGCGAAGCAAATGATCTTAAGAATGCATGTGAAAATAGCAATGCCAAGGGTTCAACCGGTAAAAATTATATTTGGGCGGCTTTGTCTGACTTGGATTCATCCGATGAATATGATGGGTTCAGCGATGTTACTGCAACCAGTAATCCGTTTGACGGGTTCTGTGCGGTCAAGGTAACGATCCGTTCCAACAATTCCAAGGTAAACGATGCGCTGGGTAGTGATAAATATATGTATTACCCAAAGGGTACATCTATGCAATGTTTGGGTTTGACAACAAGCGAGTTGGAAAAAGTTGAACGTGCAGTTGCATCAGATGTTAATTTCTGCGGCAAAGGCGAAACAGCATCAACAGGCGGATGTGTAGAAAAATTGTCCGGGTTGCAAAAAACCCTTCGGATTGGTGGCGCAACAATTGCTGGTGTGGCAGTCGGCGGTTTGGGTGGAACCTTGGCAGGGAATGCTTTGGGGAACGCTACTACAAAAAGTAGCAAGCTGTCCGCTGCAGATACTGCTTTATATGCAGACTGTCAAAGCTGTTTTAAAGCAGGGGGTAAAGGATATAGTGGATTACAAGCATGTGTAGCTGTTGATGATCCAGATAACCCAGATGCAACCGAAGCATTAGCAAAATGTAATAACAAAATAAGCGAACTACAAGCAAAGAGAGGCACTGGTAAAAAATCTGGCAGTAGTGGTTTGTTAAATATGTCTAGTACTGGTGGTAAAATAGGCGCTATTGCTGGTGCAGGGCTTGGTGGTTTAGCCGGTGGACTTCTTGCTGGTAATGCTATCAAGGAAAATGCAGATACAAAGCTTGAAGATGCACGGCAACAAGCCATAGCAGACTTTAATGCTAACACAGATATAAATTGTTATATCAATGGCAAAAAAGTCGCATCGTATGGTCAGGATATGATTGTTAAATAAAAAAAGCCGGCGAAAGCCGGTTTTTTAATAAATATTTATACAGATTATTTTTTAAACCATTTTTTTAAATCATCATAAGCAGCAGAAATTTTTGTAAATTCTGATGCTGCAGCGCTTTTATTTTTTGCAGTATCTGGATGACATGTTTTTGCAAGTGTGCGATATTTTGCCGATATTTCACGCCAATTTGCGGTTGGGGGCAGGTCAAAGACTTTTAATGCGTTTGACACTGCAGCAGGCGCACGGACAGGGCGTTTACGTGCAGATGTTGTATCAAATGCGCTGCGGCCATTTAAAAAATTGCGCAGAAAATCTATATATTCTGCATTTGCTGCTTCTGCGGCTGCACGATCTTTGTCGGAAATTCCAAATGTTTCGCGTTCCCAATCTTGTTCAATTTCATCATTGCTCATCCCAGCATAATAATTCCAATTTTTATTGTATTCTGCAGCATGCTCTTTGCAGAACCAGTAATATTCGTTCAGGTTGCGTGATTTAGGGGCGCGACATACGCCCGCCTTGGTACAACCTTTAAAATCACATTTTTTAATCATTTTTTATCTTTCTTTGCCATTGGATGATGAACAAATACGGCTTCTTTTAACTTTTCTGGCATTACGTGGGTATAAATTTGTGTTGTTGCTATGTCCTCGTGTCCCAACATCATTTGGATTGCGCGTAAATTTGCCCCATTTGCAAGCAGGTGTGATGCAAACGAATGCCTTAAAACGTGCGGACTGACACGGCTGGGCGAAATGCCGGATAAAACCGCGCATTTTTTTAGAATTTTGCAAAACCCATCACGTGTAATATGCCCAGTTTTAGACACAGATGGGAAAATATATTTAGATTTTTCCCCTCCGCGTATTTCTAGCCATTTTTCCAATGCTGCTTGGGCACCGGAATGCATAGGAACCATTCGTTCTTTTGCACCTTTGCCGTGAATCAATAATTTATCGCCAAGTATAGCGGCCATGGGAAGTTCGCACAACTCGGAAACACGCAGCCCCGAAGCATATAATAATTCCATCATTGCCCGCAGACGTACAGAATTTCTGGTGTCGCCAGCATTAGAAATCAATAACTCTATTTCGTGCTCGGTTAAAAACTTTGGTAATTTCTTTTGTTTTTTTGGCAGTTCCAGCCCATCTGACGGATTGTCACGAATTATTTTTTCAGTCGCTAAAAATTTGTAAAAACCACGTAATGCACTGGTCTTTCTGGCAATAGATGCGGGCGTTTCATGCAGATTGGCCAGATACTTTTGCAGCTGGGATTTATTTGCAGATGACAGGGCCCCAATGGCTTCGCTTGCCATGCGCAGATCGCGACCATATGCTTCTAGTGTTTTAGCACTGCGACCTTTTTCAGCTGCCAACATTTCCAAGAATATTTCAATATGATTCATTTTAAAACGACTTCGGTGACATTACGTATGGGTGGAAATGATATTATCATTAAAACCAATAATGTCGCGATTAATATAATCAATAACCATTTTTTAAAATTAGTTTTTTTGTTTTTTCTCATTTTATATTGCCTCGAATGATACAATCCACATTGCTGCGAAAGTAGTTATAATAAGTGGTGGTAATCCCGCGGCCAGAATCGTTGGTAGTGCGCCGCTGGTGCCCAATGCACTGAATACATTCATAACAAAATATAATACAAAACATACCATAATTCCCATGCTAAATTTCATCCCAAAAGAAAAATTTCTGCGTTCGCGAGTTTGCGAAAATGCAGTCCCAAGGGTTGTCATTGCGATCAGTGTTAATGGTAAAAATAGCAGCGTCCAAAACTGGGTTAAATGTGCACGAACAGGCAGACCTATTTGTTGCATGTTTCTTATCATTTTTGGCAGTCGCCAAAATGATACTTGGTCAGGCTTAAGATGTTTTTCAAGAAAGTTTTTTGGTGTTGCCTGGGAAAAATGAGACCAACTTTCCATTTGTGATGGTATACCATCTGTGCCAAAGACACGGGCAGATTTTGCAGAAATTTCACCGTCTGACATTACAAGTTCTTTGGTTTCAACCCGTTGTAAAAATTTTAAATTAACATCTTGTAATAATACTGAAACATTAGAAAAAATAAGATTACCATTCTTTGCTTGTTTTACAACTTTGGCGCGCATAATGAACGATCCGTCTTTCCCAGACTCGTGAACCCATATTGCATTATCTGAAAGATTAAAATTATCTATGTCTATATTTATGGAATTTTTTTTGACTGCGTATGGATTTACAACACACGTAGTAAACATCCCGATAAAAAAGGCAGTAAATAAAAAAGGTTTAATTTTTTGCCATGGTGATAATCCAGCCCCAGAAATAATTACCGATTCGGAAGATTTTGTTAAATTATAAGACGTAAGCAGGGTTCCCATAAATACGGCAATGGGTAGAAATATAGGGATGTATTCCAGTAAACTAAAAAAAGAAACATTTGCTGCAGCAAGTGCAGTCCCTTCGCGGGGCAGTTTTTCTACAAAAGTTATAGCAAATATAATTCCCGATATAATCAACAAAACCAGGCCCAGCCCAGATAAAAATCGTTTAGATAGGAATACTGTTAAAATTTTTGGCTTTATTCTCATAATTTTTTAATTATAATCCGCATTAAAAGGAAAATCTATGGAAAAAAAGCCAATATCAAAGCAGGGGTTCGAAGCATTAAATGCCGAGTTAAAGCATTTGCGTGAAGTTGATCGACCAGAAATTATCAAAGTTGTTCAATGGGCCCGGTCTTTGGGGGACTTGTCCGAAAATGCGGATTATACAGGCGCCAAAGAAAAACAACGTATTATAGATTCAAGAATAAAGTTTCTAGAAGACTATATTAAACAAGCAATGATTATTGATTTAGATACGTTGTCCGGAAATCGTATTACATTTGGTGCATCTGTTGTTGCCGAAGATTCAGATGGTAATTTAATGCAATGCAAAATTTTGTCTGATGTAGAGGCTGATGGCAAAGCTGTTATTGCTTGCACCAGTCCAGTTGGACGATCCTTTATTGGAAAATGTGTTGGGGATACTTGTTTGGTTCATACCCCAAGTGGCGAAAAAGAGTATGAAATAATAGAGGTAAAGTTTAAATAAAATGTCAGTTCGCATATTACCTGATTTTTTAATAAATCAAATCGCCGCAGGCGAGGTGGTCGAACGTCCAGCCAGCGTTGTAAAAGAACTGGTTGAAAATGCGCTGGATGCCGGCGCGGATCAAATAGTTGTTGATGTTATTGATGGGGGCAGAACCCTTATATCTGTTATTGATAACGGACGGGGGATGGACAGAACAGATTTAGCAAACAGTATAAAACGCCATGCCACCAGCAAATTACCGTCGGACGATTTGTTAAATATAAACTTTATGGGTTTTCGCGGCGAAGCATTACCATCAATTGCCAGTGTCAGCGATATGACAATTGACACAAATGGTTTAGTGTTAAATGCCACGACCGGCGAAATTAAACCAAGTTCTTGGGAATCAGGAACACGTATTCGCGTTGAAAATTTGTTTGCAAAAACACCGGCCAGATTAAAATTTTTACGCAGTGATCGTGCTGAAATGATGTCCGTGACAGAGGTTGTAAAACGCTTGGCCATGGCGCGACCAGATGTTGGATTTACACTAAATAATAAATGGCGCTTTTCAAAGGGACAACCTTTGATTGAAAGAGTTATTGCGGTTATTGGTGATGAAGCAGAAGGCCGTATGTTGGAAATAAATCATGAAAGTAATGGCTTAAAAATTTATGGGTTTTCATCAGAACCAACATTTAGGAAAGCATCATCCATAGATCAATATTTATTTGTAAATGGCCGCCCTGTAAAAGATAAAGTTTTAATTGGCGCATTACGTGCAGCCTATATGGACGTTATGCATGCACGTGAATTTCCGTTATGTGCGTTATATCTGAATATATCCCCACGCGAAGTTGATGTGAATGTATCCCCGTCCAAGACCGAGGTTCATTTTCTAGAACCGGCCCATGTTCGTGGATTTATAATTAAAACATTGCGAAATGCTTTGGCTGTACCAATGGCCGAATTTGTGCCCCAGGGTGAAATTCCAACGCCTATATTAAATCATCAACAAATGTTTAATCATAACGACGATTTTTTTCTTGTTCGTGAAATGGGAAAAGAAAAGATCCAGCCACAAAAAAATGAAAATAATTGCC
Source organism: Alphaproteobacteria bacterium (assembly GCA_041673665.1). Taxonomy (GTDB): domain Bacteria; phylum Pseudomonadota; class Alphaproteobacteria; order Rs-D84; family Rs-D84; genus WRCA01. Next base: position 50,462 of record JBAYXF010000001.1, read on the forward strand.
TTCAATCTTCGTCTTTTCCATTGGGTCGGGTAATTGGTCAGATTGGTAACAAGTATATTTTATCAGAAAGCGAAAAAGGATTGATAATAACTGATCAGCATGCAGCACATGAAAGAATTACATATGAAAAATTAAGAACTCATAAAATTAAAACGCAAAGTTTATTGGTTCCAATGGTTATTAAATTAAAGCCCGAAGAAGTATCAGCTGTTTTAGAAGTATTAGAAGAATTGCAAGAAAGCGGGTTGGTCTTGTCTGAATTTGGCGAAGATTCTATAGCAATTAATGAAAAGCCGGCAGATTGGGATTTAGATTGGGCAGCATTATTAAAAAATATCGCGGCCGAGGTTTTGTCAAACGGGCATTCGTCCCAGCTGAATGAAAAACTGCATTTGAAACTGGCGAATTATGCGTGTCATCATTCGGTGCGGGCAGGGCAAAGATTAACCCAAGAATCAATGGATTCCTTATTACGCGATATTGAACAGACCGAAAGGGGCGGGGAATGCAATCATGGTCGTCCAGTTTATAAATTGATTTCTTTCGCCGAATTAGATGGTTGGTTTGAAAGAATCTGATAACCGCTAAATTTCTATTTACAAAACCCTAAATTTTTACTATAAATCGTTCATAAACCAAGGAGAAAACTTATATGAATACAGATGTTATGAACACCGTAATGCCACCAGCGCCAAAAAATGATGTTTGGGGCATGGTTATTTATTGTGCTATTATTTTCGGAATTATTTATTTCTTTATGATTATGCCAAACAAGCGCCGTATGAAAGAATATCAAAAAATGGTAGACGGCTTAAAGGTTGGTAATCGTATTTTAGCCGCAGGTATATATGGTACAATTAAAAAAATTGGTGAAAAAACCATAGAGCTTGAAGTTGCCAAAGGCGTAGTCATAGAAGTTTCAAAAAACGCAGTTGCAAATATAGAAAAATAAATTTTAAATCAAGGCTTTTGTTATGCTGAAAAAAATCGTAATAATACTGGTTGCTGTATTCGGTGTATTGTTGGCTGTACCAACAATGTTTCCAAATTCAGCAAAACATTTCCCATCTTGGATACAGCCAATATCTTTGGGATTGGATCTGAAAGGTGGCGCGCAATTATTGTTAGAAGTTGATACAGATACAATGTTGCATGAAAAGTCTGTTCAATTGTATGACGAAGCGCGTACAGCAATGATCAATCGTGATAAGGGTGTTATTCGTTTTTCAGATTTGCGTAATATAAATGGCACAGTATCTTTGGTTGTTCGTAGCAAGGACGATATTTCCAAAGCGCGCGGTCGTCTGCGCAGTGAATTGGGCGAAGGTGTGGATATAAATGTAGATGGCAGCAAAGTAACATTATCATATTCTGAAAAACAACGTGCTCAAATTATAGAAGATGCGTTATCGCGCAGTATTGAAATTGTTCGTCGTCGTATTGATGCGCTGGGAACAAAAGAGCCGTCAATTCAATCACAGGGCGGAAAATACATATTGGTTCAATTGCCTGGTGTTGATAATCCAGAACGTATAAAAGAATTAATTGGTCAAACAGCAAAAATGACTTTTCATTTGGTAAATGAAGATATTTCGGCCGATCAAATGGCACATGGTCATGCGCCCAGCGGAACAGAATTTTTGCCATTGATGAATATGCCGAGTCAGGTTGTGCCTGTTTATTCGCGCGTAGAGGTTTCCGGGGAATCATTAACTGATTCCAAGGCTGATTTGGATCAACAAAATAATATGCCTGTTGTTACAACGGTATTTGATTCAACAGGCGCGCGTAAGTTTGCGCGTTTAACAACAGAACATGTTGGTGAAAGATTTGCAATTGTTTTGGATGGCAAGGTTTTGTCTGCCCCAAATATTCGTGAACCAATCCCAGGTGGTCGTGGTCAAATTTCCGGTGGATTTACTTTGCAAGAAGCGAAAGATTTGGCCGTTCTTTTACGCAGTGGTGCATTGCCAGCGCCATTACGCGTTATAGAAGAACGCTCGGTTGGTGCCGGTTTGGGTGCGGACACAATTGCGGCCGGGAAACTGGGCAGTATAATTGGCGCCGCATTTATTATGCTATTTATGTTGCTGATTTATCGTGGGTTTGGAATTAATGCCGATGTTGTTTTATTGGTTAATTTGATGACGATAGTTGGAATATCTGCATTGCTGGGTGCAACCTTGACGTTGCCGGGAATTGCCGGGATAACATTAACATTGGGTATGGCAGTTGATGCGAATATTCTGCCGTTTGAACGAATTCGTGATGAACTGCGTACAGGGGCATCCCCATTACGTGCAGTTGATATCGGATTTGATCGTGCACTTAAAACAGTTATTGATGCGAATTTAACCACGCTTATTTGCGCATTGGTTTTATTCCAATTCGGTGCAGGGCCAATTCGTGGTTTTGCAGTAACTTTGTCTATTGGTATTATTACGACTTTGTTTACCTGTATCCCGTTATCAAAGATGCTGATAGATTTTCAGATGAAAGGAAAAAATAGAAAAGTTGGTTTTGAAAAATAAAGGATTTAGTTATGCAATTGCATTTTATGAAATATCGTAAATTATCGTATTGGATTTCGGGCGCGTTGGTTTTGATATCAATTTTATCACTCGGTTTTCGTGGTTTAAATTATGGTATTGATTTTGCAGGTGGAATTTCTATGGAGGTTTCATCAAAAGCATCTGATTATACAATTGATAAAATGCGTAAAGATTTGGCCGCGTTCAAGCCAGAGTTGCAATCTGTATCAGGCGGAAATGTTTTGGTCCGCATAGGTCTGGAAAAGGGCGCCAGCGAAGACATGCAAAACAAGGCAGTTGCAGATATAAAAAATATCTTTGGCGATCGTGTCTCTTATAATCAGGTTCAAATTGTTGGTCCAAAAATAGGTGGGGAACTTATTCGTGGTGGTATATTGGCTGTATTGTTTTCGTTCTTGTTGATGAGCCTTTATGTTTGGATAAGGTATAAGGGCGGATATGCTGTTGGGTCTTTGATCTCACTGGTTTTGGACTTTATCTTGATGTTTGGATTTTTCAGCGTTATTGGAATGGAATTTAATCAAACATCTATTGCGGTTATTTTAATGGGTATAGGATATTCTATAAATGATAAAGTTGTGAACTATGACCGAATAGAAGAAAACGCAAAACGTTATCATAAAATGCCACAAGGCGAGTTAATAGATTTATCCGTAAATGAAATGTTGCGTAGAACAGTTTTGACCAGCACAACTACGTTGCTTGGTATGATTGCCTTGTATTTATTTAGTGGTTCTGCTTTGCAGGACTTTTCTCTGTCCATGATTTTTGCTATAATTATGGGGACACTGACATCCGTTTACATTTCTAATGTTGTTCTGTATCACTTTGATTTAAGAAAGGATAATTAAGGACAATAAAGGGAAGGAGAAAAAATGAGAAAGTTATTTTTAATAGTTGCATTTTGTTTTTTGCCCTTTATTGCATCGGCATCTGATTTTTTTGACCCAGAAATATCAGTGATAGACGGCATCAAAGTACATGAAACTTCCGCATTTTTTGCAGAGGTTTTTGAAAAGTTATCAGATGCAGATTTTGCGGGGAAAGATATCAGAACCGCCATAGAGTCTTTAGAGACTTTATCCCCAGGTGTTAAAATTGCTACAACTGATAGTCGTATAGTAATTGTTCATGCTGGTGATATGATTGGAAATTGGCCACGTCCGTCGGATAACGACTGGAAGGGGTTGGGGGAAATTACAACAGCGTTATTGTTAAAGATACGTGAATCAGACCCAAAGATTGCTGAACAGTCTGGGGATATTTTTGGCTCTGTGGCTGTTGATACAATTATACATTCTTTGGATAAAAATGGACGTTATGTTACATCAATAAAAATTGATGATGGTAAAATTTTAACCAGTGCGGGGTTGCAGGGTAAGCGTGACCAGTTGGGTAATTGGCGTGTCGAGGGCGTAGTAAGAGATTCCCAAGCAGATGAATCTGGAATAAAAGAGAGCGATTTAATTGTTGGGATAAACGGAAAAGATATTAAAAGTATGTCTGATTCTGAATTAGCGGCAACATTCGAAGGATTAAATTCTGGAACATTAAAGCTAAAAGTTGCAACACCAGCAGGAACCAAGAAAATAGTTTTGCGTCGTGCAAGTGTTATTATGGCAGATGCAGATATAATCTGGAGACAGGCTACCCCAGACCAGAAAATAAAAATTCTTGAAATCGTAGTTTATAATGTGTCTGAAAATTCAGTTGCTATAATAAACGAAGCATTACATAAATACACAGAAGCATCAGGAATAATTTTAGATATGCGAATTGCACATGGCGGTGATGAGCGTGCAGCTGCGAAGTTGTCCGGATTATTTTTAGGTGCAGTACCAATTATGCGTATTGATGATGGGGGAAAGGAAGAACTGGAAGTAATCCCAGGAGGGGCCGCCATAACAGATGTACCCGTTGTGGTTTTACTGTCTAATCAGACCCAGGGAACAGCCGAAGCAATTGCGCTTGCCTTTAATGATAATGCCCGTGGTGTATTGGTTGGAACACCGACAGCAGCAAATGCAAAATTGGTTAAAAAAACAGAATTATCAAATGGGGCTGCGCTTGAAATAGGAAGTCGCAGCATTAAAAGCGGTCGTGGCACTATGATTGATGAACGTGGGGTTTTCCCGTTAGTTTGCTTGTCTAATATCAGAAATGACATTCAACAAAATGCGTTCTTTGTGAATATTCTTAATGGGGACTTTAATGCTATAAACTTTAATGGCGATGAATCTGCAGATGCAAGCGCCATCAGAAAAGGGTGCCCAAATATAAAATCTGGTGAAGACGAAGATGCTGTTGCATTGGCTGTATCAATAGAACTTTTGACCGATAAAAAGGCATATAAAAAATTACTGGAAAATGTTTCTAAATAAAAATAATAAACTTAAATGGAAATTAATCCTTATTTCGACCATTGTTGTAATGGCTTTGTGTCTAATAGGGGTGTTTTGGCTGGATGTTCCTCTTTTTGTTTTTATACGGCGTTTTGATGGCATATGGTCCAAGGTGTTTGATGTTGTCTTTGCTTCTAAAATATGGATCAGATTAGCATTTTTTGCATTGGCAATAGCTTTAGTTTTTAATACCAAAAAGATTATCAGCCAAATAAAAAATCTAAAAGAATATACTTTTCGTAATTTATGGGAAAATCGTGGAAAGATTTTTAATAACAAATGGGTAATTGCATCATTTTCTGTCTTTTGTTCCGTTTTTATAGCGGGGATAATTGGTAAAATACTTAAAATTTCTATAGGGCGCATGAGACCAATATTTTTAGAAGCATTGGGTCAAACTGGTTTTTTCCCATTTACAAATGAATGGGCATTTAATTCTATGCCGTCTGGGCATGCAATTACAT
>JBAYXF010000002.1:0-49629 GCA_041673665.1 Alphaproteobacteria bacterium
AAATCCAAATTGATACTAATACAGTTTTTTTAATTATATCCATTATGGTTTTTTTTACATCCCCCTTGGATTTAATTAAATTATATGCTTCCAACATTAACCAAAATGCTAACAAAACACCCAATAATATTTGAATAAAATTAAATAAACTGCGTTGTAAAGATACCCCTACTTTATCCAAAGCGTCTATCAATGATTTACCAATTCGTGCCTCTACGGGAACATAATCATCAACTATGGGTGTATAAAAATTATCTACATCCGAAGACAAGCCTTCTAATAAAAGCTGTCTGTTGTGGTCCGTTGCCCAAACACCATAATCAGAAACATCCCCAGCATTTGGGGCATTTCCATCTGCATGTACCGGGACGGTAAAAAACAAACAAAAAACAACCAAAGCAAATTTGCAAAATATATTTATTTTTTTAAGATTTAATTTAAATAAATTCATATTTATTATTTGCTTGCCTTTTCCATTGCATCTGTAATTGTTTTGGTTATTCCAGATGGAATACTCCATAACTTTTGTCCCATCTCTTTGAATGACTTTCCTATATTAAATATCGGATCTTTGCCCGAGCCATCACCAACAAAAATTTCATCCAGTTTTTTGCTGATAACATAAAAATATAACAAGAATATTCCCAACATCATCATCATAAAATCCCAACCATTACGCATAAAATCAAATGCCCCTGGATGCGATGCTTCGATGGTTGCACTGGTACGGTCAAAACATGCTTTGAATAAACTTTTATCCATTTTTCCATCTTGCAAGGATGCTTTTTCACAGTCTGAAAATACCTGAGCTACAATTTGATTTGATGAATTTTGTGCCGATTGCATTCCTGCAAACCCAGGTGGAGTAATTACAGAATAGCCATCCACCGGTCCCGGGAAATATTCATCTGCAACATATGCAACAATTGTGTAAATTATTAAAACTTTCAGTGTAATTACAATTACCCTGACCGCACAATTTACAAGCATATCAACCGATTTACCAACCGCGCCCTTTAACACCCCCCAAACGTTTTCATATGCATAACTGGCAATAATAACGGGTAGAAATATAATTATAAATACTAATCTGAAAACTACATTTAAAATATCAAAGAACAAACCAAATCCGATAATTAAAAACATTATTACCAAGCCCAATCCAGCCAACCAGGTAAACAAGCCTCCACCCATTCCCATCCATGCGAAATTCATCAAAGAAAATCCACCAGACGCCCCGGCCAAAATAACACTGCTGGCATTACCAACAACACACATAAATGGTTTTAATGCTGGACCAATCACATTATCCGAATTTTGAGTTTCTAACGCTGGACACATTGCATCAGAACCTATGCCAGTTGCGGCCATGGCAAGTTCAGACCCAACATACATAACTGGGCGAATTGTAATATCAGATACTGTTTTTAAAATTGTTGTGCCACCAAAACTTAATGCACCCAAAAAAGCACCAACAAATAAAACCCTGGCAAATTGTTTCCATACAGGATCAAACCAACTTTTAAAATCAAAATCCCTGGATTTTGTGGTCATTTTAACATTTTCTTTGTTGGCTTCGGCTATCTTTTTCCAGGTATGTACCAACAAATAAATTGCAAATCCCAATGCAATTAAAATCCATAAATTAGCAACCAACGCATCCCAAAAACTTTTTGTTGCCATACCAATTACATTAAACAATTGGGTAACATAGGGACATAAAAAACAACCATTGCTTTTTGATATATCACAAACATCACCAACGCACGCACCGGTTGCTTGCAAAAAGCTGTTCATGCTGGCGTATGTAATAGAATCACCATTTATACTGGATGACAAATACCAAATACCGACACCAATGGCAATAATCCACATTATCGCTTTGACAGCTATTAAAATTATTTTCGATTTCAACATAAACTATTTTTCTTTTTTGTCTGCCGAACCGTCTTCTTTTTTATCAGCATCTTTACCAACAACTGCACTCCAAAGAGTTTTTCCAGTATTTTTTGCAAAATCAAATGTGTTTTTTCCAACCTTTAAGGCGTCTTCTCCCAACTTATCCCCTGATTCATTTCTTTGGGTTATATTAAATGCATCTGTGATTGCTTTGGCAACTTGTTTAATATTTTCTGATAAATATCCTACGATATAAACCAATACCAAAACCCCACCCAAAGAAACCATGGCCAAATTATCATCTGATATATCGCTGGCCAATATATTCCCATTCATTACTTCTGTGACATCAATGTTTGGCCCGGCAAAAAACTTTGTAATTATAACCATAATTACAACATAAGTTATAACAACCGTTGCCAATGAAACAATAGAATTTATTAAATTTTGGAAAAATGCGGGGGTTATTTTACTGCTCATATTTTTTACCCAATCCGCGCTTTTGGAATTTTTAAATACCCATAAAACCAACATAAATGGGAAAAAGAATGCAAAGAAAGTCATATCAATTACAACATCGGCGAAATAAAAACAAAACTTTATAAATAATTTAAAAAACGCCCAAACAACATACAGTCCCATAAAAAATATCATAATATGTTTTAACAGCGCACCAATACCCAAAAAAGCTTTCCATTCAAACGCCTTGTCCATTATTGCCATACCTAGTTTCATCATTGATTGAAATTGAGTAATGCTGGTCTTCATCAATAAAATTATTTTGTCGCGTAACTCGGGACGATAAAATCCATCCTCAGACATTTTTTCTGGGGTATATACTACCTTTTGCGCAACTTGATCTGGATTTGTATTTAACATTGATTGTGTATAAACCAATGTCATATCGGCCACAGGTTCAAAACTGAGTCTGGTTACCAGTCTTGGAACCATAACCCCCAATCCCAAAATAGTAATTACAAATAAAGAATTTATTATTACTGGTTTCAAATAAGATTGATACATCGGTTCCATTTTATCTTTTGCGCGCAAATTTGTTACGACGGAATACAAAACATAAAAAGCAACAAAAACACATAATAAAACCGCCGCCAGCAATGCCATCTTTCCGTAAACAGCACTGGTGGTCGCAGAAATAACCTGGAACAAACGGTCAAATACAGGACAGCTCCAACATTGCACCGAAGATTCTATCCATCCACTCATTTCTTTTTAAACCATCCTATTGCTTTAGTAATACCCCTGCGCCATTCATGTGCTTTACTCCATGCATTCTTAGTATCGCCAATTGCTTTATTATATAAACTATCCGAACCACTGCCCGTATAATCCATCAATTGTTTTTTAGTTATTTCAAAAATTTTAAACATTAAAAAGAAAGTCAAAACAGATGACATCCACATTATAGAATGCCCACCAAAACCCATTGGATTATTTGCAACAACTGGGACATTACTGGATGCAGAACCGCCCGCAGCAACAACAAATGTTGAATGATTAAAATTAAACAAGGCCTTGATCGCGGCAATATTTATTATCAAGATAAATACACAAGCAATCATCGTTATTACTAATTTTTTTAAACTTTCTATTATCTGGCTGAATGCCGGCCATGGATTAACCCAACCCTTGGCATTTTTATCGGCAACAAAAGTTAAAACTTTGAATGGGTACATTATCAAAGCCATTCCAAATTCAAAAATTGCCTGGATTATCAAAAGTGCCATAAAGAAATTACTGGCGACAAAAGTAAACACCAAAAATATGCCCGTTATCAAGTTCATAATATCACGGCCACCATGTGGTATCAGCGTCATCAACCCCAACAAACCGTCAGTTATAAATTTTAATCCACGTTTGATAACTTGGTTATTTGCCTGTGTTATTTGGGCGACTGGGCGAATTAAGAACTTACAGCCTGCCTCTGAAATATATCCTTTCTCAATTAAGTCCGGCGGGCAAGCCATGTTTTCTTCTGAAACACCGGCCGACATATTCATCTGATTAATACTTGCTGTCATGCTTTGCGTATAAATTTCCCCAAATTGCAAAAAAGGGTCTACAATTATACCGGTAATATATTGCGGCTTGATTGGTAATAGCAATGCTGCTGCGATTATACCCCGAATACATGGTTTTAATACATCTTCGGAAATTTTAAGCGCAGATGGTTTTTCCCACATTTGTCCGCCCCTGGCGTTAAAAAAATCCAACCAACTTTGCGGGATATACATTTTTACCAAATACATTCCGATAAACCAACCCAGCCAACCCCAAACCAAGATGTAAATTATCCCATCCCCATTGCCCACAAAAAATTCATACGTAGCCATAGCAACAGATACAAACGCATTCAAAATTATCGGTATAAACAGAGAAAGATCCAGTGCATCAACAATCCCCCATGACGCATAAGCTGCACATGGCAAAATTAAAAATAATAAAGATAAAAGTATTTTTCTCACTTCTTCGTATTATAGCATAAAAAGCCGGTGCAAATTATGATATAATTAGTCCGTGAACAAACTAAAAAAATTTTGGATTATCTTTCTTTCATTCTTGCCATTTTCTGCGGGAGCGATTGCTCCGCTGGCCATTGGCGCCATTGCTGGGGGCGTAACAATTGCCGGATTTTCAATCTATCGCTCTATGTCACCTGTTGATATGGTAGATGCCTTATCTTTCTTTTCCAGTTGTTGGTCGTGCGGAATGTTTAATGATATAATGTTGGTTTTATCAAATGTTTTACCACGTATTTATTCGGCTATTGGCCAGGTTTGTATTCCAATAGCTTTTGCCCTGACCGCCGTATATTTCGGGTGGGAGGTATTAAAAGGTTATCTGGGAATAGATGGTCAACCAAAATCCCCCGATGCATGGAACTTTTCTGGGAAACTGGGCGCACATTTATTCAAGCTTACTTTTATAACTCTGTTATTGGCTTTCCCATTACCCAGGTTTATAACCAGCACAGCCGTAGAACCCATCTTTAACGTTGGTTTGACACTTTCGCATTCAATAGATGTAAGAATGGCCCCAAATATAAACAATGAAAATTCTTTTGAAACTTGCCTGATCGCAACCGCTGTTATGGACCCTTCAAGTGCTGACAAAGCCGCAGCCTCAAACGGTGCATTTTCACCAAAGCTTCGCCATAATCTGGCCTGCCAAATAGGTCAAATTCATCAAATGACCGGTCTGGGAATGACCGCAGGTTGGACAATTATGAACATGGCATTTAATGATAAATATATGTACAAGCTGATATTCAATATTCCAATTTTCCCAAATGTAGTTATGTTTTTAGCGGGACTTTTAGTTGTCGTTTTATTTTTCTTTGCCCTGTTGCCAATCCCGCTTTACTTTTTACAAACCTTTATCGAACTGGGGATGAGTCTGGTTATGATGCCATTAATGTTAATTTCTTGGCTGTTCCAAGATGCGGACGGGAAAACATGGATGGTACTGCCAGATGGGAAAAAGAACATCAAGGGAATTATTGATAAAGTTGTTCAAAACACATTGGGTATCGCAATGGTTGGTATATTTACTGCATTTTCAGTGTTATTCTTAAATTCGGCTTTTGGTAAATGGCAAGGTGCCAGCGTTTTACAAACCGCAATAACTGAAAACAAAGCCGAAGTTTTAATAGATGGCATGTTTATGAATAACGACAGTCTGGTAACAATTATAATGATGGGATTATTCTTGGCAATCTTTATGAATGCTATACCGGCACTAAGCCAGGCTTTGTTCAGCGATGTTAAAATACCAACCAAGCTTTATGATGATGTAAAGAAAGATTTCGGCAAAATAACCAGTAATGTCAAAGCCTGGTGGAAAAATATAAAGAAGGACTAAAAGTCAAGCAATTTATTTTACTATACTGACTTTAATCCAGCTTTAAAATCTGATATAATTCCAGCAATGACTTACAAAACCATACGTTCCCCGTTTTTATTCTGGCCCACCAGAGGGACCCGTGATTCGGACACCTATCAATCGGCCAGGCGTATTATTTCGGATCGTCATGGTGAAATGCCTTGTTTGACGCCCACAGATTTCGATATGATTGAATTTTTCAAAGCAACTCCTGATGCCGTTCTCTATTATCCTGTGTTTTCTGGTGTCCCTGGCTGGTGGGGCGAATTATTAGGCGGCAGTGCCCAAGTTTGTGAAAAAATCGTCCTGACCAAAGATTGCTCTTTAATGGCAATCGCCAAAGACCAAATAATTGAAAACAAAGATCAGAATAAACTTTTTGTTGCCGAAATTTTTCCAAACCCTGGTTTTTTCAAAAAAGTATCCAACTTTGGCGTAAGCATAGCCGATATGTTGGCAACCGAGTCTGGAACCGTTTTGGCTCTGTTTTCTGGGAAAAACCCTGGCAAATTCCAAAACTTCATAGAATCTTCGGGTAATTTTTACCTGGGATGTGTTGGCGGATATTAAATTAATATCTATTCTTACTTGATTTTACAAAATTTCCCTGTATAATTTGCAAGCTAAAAAAGGTTTAACTATGAAGAAAAACATACATCCAGAATACCACGAAATCAAAGTTACCCGTACAGATGGCAAAACAATAAAAATGTTCTCGTCTGTGGACAAAGATTTGGTTTTATCTGTTGATAATCTGAACCACTCTGCTTGGACCGGTCAGCGTGCTGCCGCAGACAAGGGTCAGCGTGCCGCCGACTTTAAGAAAAAATTCGACGGGTTCAAATTTTAATAAGCCCAGCGTTCGCGCTGGCTTTTATTTTTAAAAGCACAATAAATGGAAAAAGAAAATCTGATAAAAGGCTCTTCGGAATTAAATAAAATGTTTGCCGCATTGGCGCAAACTGGGGCCGGATTACGTCATGATTTTGGGGAAGTTGAAAATCTACAACAATCTCTTTCTGGTGCCCGTGACTTTGTTAAAAAAGCCGCGATAAGAATAGAAGAATCAATTTTACATAATTTAACCCTGATTCGTCCAAATGCTGGTGTTTTAACACCAAATTATTCCCGCGATGGTGATGGACGGGATGAATTTGTCTTGGCATTTTCAGGCGCTAAAAATTTTATTCGTGGAAATCCACATTTTGCGATATCTTTGGCCTTACGATCAAACAATGAAACAAAAATCGCATTGGTATACAGCCCAATTAACGAAAGATTATATTATGCCGAGGCTGGATGTGGTGCTTTTGCATTTTCCGCATTTCATTCGGCGCGAATCAAGGTTTCCGGAATAAAAGAGCCGGAAGATTTAACATTGGGACTGGATTCGAATGATTTCAGGGTTGCTGGGGATACTCGTATTACTGGCTGTCCCGCGTTGGATCTTGCATGGGTTGCTGCCGGAAAATTTGATGGTTTTATATCCCAGCCACTAGATTATGCAGAAATTTGTGCTGGGGAATTATTAATTAACGAGGCTGGGGGAGCAATCGAAATGAATGCCGAATTAGTGGCATCAAACAATAAATGGAAGAGAGAATAATCCAAAAGGAAATTCTAATGATTCTACTTAAAAACATTAATGGCAGATATCACTCTGATTATAAATTTATACTAAAAACCATATTGGCCTTGTCTTCCAGCGGGCTATATCGTGGCGAAAAAGAAATTATAAAAATCATTACTAATAGCGTAAAAGCTGTTGATACATCAATAACAAAAGCACAAAATGCCAATCAAATGTTAATTGATTACAAAGCATGTGTTAATTTACCTACATCAAAACTTAAAAAGAATGCTTCTAATTCATATATCGCCGTCTGTAATTCAACCTCAGATTTATACCAAACATTTTATGATATTCGTGAAAATGGGAGTAATTTCGGAAAAAACTTAATTTCCAGAGAAATAATGCTGGCTTTTCTAAAAATCTTAGAAAAAACAGAACAATTAAAAAAAATGACCCCTATGTTTGATTTGGGTACTTCAATCACAAAAATAACAAGCGTCAGCAGTATGTATATGGGCGAGATTGAAACATTCAGTAAAGATTCTGTTAAAAAAATAGAAGAACAATATAAAGAAATGAATAAAAATTATTCTGACTTTGCCCATGCATTCTGGCCAAGTTCATCAAAAAATAGTATTCATACTTTATAATTTATTTATTGATTTTTTGTATCAGTTGGTTATAATCTTGGGGCTTTGATGGGCCATCGTCTAACGGTAGGACAAGAGATTTTGGTTCTCTTTATCGCGGTTCGAATCCGTGTGGCCCAACCAAAAAATTTCCGCACCCACTTGGGTGCGATAATTTTTATAATTATTCTTGAAAATTCAGCTTTTTCATTATAAGCTGGCAAAAGCTTGCTACACGGTCCCATCGTCTAGCGGTTAGGACGCCAGATTCTCATTCTGAAAACACGGGTTCGATTCCCGTTGGGACCGCCAAAATCTTCTCTGTTTTTTTATTATCACCTAGGGCTTTAATACCTTACGCGCCTGCTCTAACAAATCTATTGCTTTATCTATACTAATGCTGTCTGTGATCGTCCCCGGGGTTTGTTTTGCTGGCTTGGCCGTACCAATTGGTTTTTCGTTCGGAACGGTTATATCGGCGTTCATAAACTTTCCATCTTTTATCAGCTTTTTAACGCCGGCAATGGTCATACCACGATCATACAGCAATTCGCGAACCTGCTTCAAGGCGGCAACTGTTTCGGGACGATAATAGCGACGTCCGCCCGCGCCCGTTGCTGGCTTAATTGAAACAGGAAACTGCTTTTCCCAATAGCGCAAAGTATGCGCGGGAATATCCAACTGTTTTGCTACTTCGTTAATAGAAATAAACGGTTCATTCGCCATCGGCTATTTCCTCGGATTCTTCTTCTTTTTCAATTGCTGTTGCACTGATAACGCGTTCATCGTCCGCTGTGCGGAACAATGTTACGCCCGCTGTTGCACGACCCGCGATACGTACCGCATCCGCCGGGGTTCTGATGATTTTTCCGCCATCTGTAACCATCATAATGTCATAGTTTTCATCAATTGGGAAGCTGCCCGCGACCGCGGTATTTTTACCACCCAGTTTAATTGCGGTAATACCCGAACCGCCACGATGGGTCAAACGATATTCATAAGAACTGGTGCGTTTTCCAAATCCATTTTCACTGATGGTTAAAATAAATTGTTCATCGCGTGCCATCTCCGCCATTGTTTCTTCGCCCAAAACAACGCTTGTTGTTTCTTCTTCGTCGCCTGCATCTTCTTCGGCGCCATCTGCACGACGCAGTGCGCGGCTTTGTTTAATGTATGCAGCACGTGTTTCAGCATCTGCGTCCGAATGATTCAGCATTACCATGCCAATGATTGTATCATCTTTGCCCAATTTAATTGCGCGAACACCTGTTGAATTACGACTGGCGAACACACGAATTTCTGTAACAGGGAATCTGATGCAACGACCACAATAAGTACTTAAGAACACATCTTGATTTTCATTACACAGCATAACACTGACCAAGCTTTCGTCATCTTCCAATTTCATTGCAATCTTTCCGTTCGCGCGTATGCTTTCAAAGTCTGAAAAATCATTTCTGCGGATCGTCCCCATGCTGGTGGCAAACATCAAGAAGGTTCCAGCCTCGACATCTGGCACTGGTAAAATTGCTGTAATTGTTTCGCCATCAGACAAAGGCAAAAGATTTACCAATGGACGACCCTTGGCACTGGCGGCCGCTTCGGGTAATTTATAAGTTTTCAAGCGATAACACATTCCCTTGGAACTGAAGAACATCAACGGGGTATGAGTATTTGCAACAAATAGTTGTGATACATAATCATCTTCTTTGGTCTTCATCGCATTACGCCCCTTGCCCCCGCGTTTTTGTGCACGATAAGTATCCAGCGCAACACGTTTGATATATCCAGTATTTGAAACCGTTACAACCATATCTTCGCGCGCTATTAAATCTTCTATATCCATATCAACTTCGGCATCTGAAATTATTGTTCTGCGTGGAACAGACCAATTATCACGAACAGAGTTTGTTTCATCACGGATTATTTGAACAATGCGTTCATGGCTGCCCAAGATATCCAACAATTCTTTGATAATTCCACCCAAATCAACCAGATCTTTGTGGATTTTTTCACGTTCTAGTCCGGTCAAGCGATGTAATTGCAATTCTAATATAGCCTTTGCTTGATCTTCACTCATGCGGAACATGCCGTTTTCATATTCTGTATTTGGATCATCAATTAATTTAATATAGCTTTCTATATCTGATGCCTTCCAGCTGCGCGCAACTAATTCCATTCGCGCGGCTTCGGGGGATTCGCTGCCCTTGATCAATTCTATAATTTCATCTAAATTTCCAACTGCAACTGATAGCCCCAGTAAAGTGTGCGCTTTATTTCGTGCCTTGTTCAATTCAAATATAGTTCTGCGGCGAATAACATCTATGCGGAAATCAATAAACGCATCCAATACCATACGAACATTAAACAGCATTGGCTGGCCACGATTTAACGCCATCATATTTACAGGAAAGCTGCTTTGTAATTCTGTATATTGGAACAATTGATTCAAAACGACATCAGCAATCGCATCGCGTTTTAATTCAATTACTATGCGTACGCCTTCTTTGCTGGTTTCATCACGAATTTCCCCGATGCCTTCGACCCGTTTTTCTTTGGATAGATTTACTATTTTTATAATTAACCCGGCTTTGTTAACCTGGTACGGAATTTCATCGACTATGATTGCTTGTTTTTCTTTCATGTCCTCGACATGGGTTTTTGCACGGACAATCACACTGCCACGACCAGTCGTATGCGCTTTATATGCCGCGCTGCGACCCATCATGATTCCGCCGGTTGGGAAATCAGGTCCCTGAATAATTTCAAATAATTCTTCGTCAGATATATCTTTGTTCTCTAATACCGCCAAAACACCATCGCAGACTTCGCCCAAATTATATGTTGGAACATTTGTTGCCATACCAACTGCAATTCCACTGCCGCCATTTACCAAGAAATTTGGAAATTTTGCTGGCAAAACCTGGGGCTCTTGCAAACTGCCGTCAAAGTTTGGCATCCATTCAATGGTATCTTTATCCATATCATCCATCAAAGACGCACCCAGCTTGGACAATCTGGCTTCGGTGTAACGCATTGCCGCGGGCTTGTCCCCGTCCATACTACCAAAATTTCCCTGTCCCTGGACCAAACAGGCCCCCATAGAAAAATCTTGGCCCATACGAACCATGGCCTCATAAATACTACTGTCGCCGTGTGGGTGGTATTTACCCATAACATCACCAACAATACGCGCACATTTTACAGTTGCACGGGTTGCTGGCGCCACATCGTTCATAACATACATAATTCTGCGATGCACGGGCTTGCACCCGTCACGAACATCCGGCAACGCACGATCCATAATAACCGACATAGCATAGTCTAAAAAGCTGCCACGCATTTCTTGTTCTAGTGCGCGTGTTGGTGCTTTGATTTGTGTGGAATTTTCATTGATTTCTGACATAAAAAATACTCCGTTTTTTAGTGTTATAAACATAGCAAATTGCTGGGTTTCGGGCAAGAAAATAATCCAAAAAAATGCGATTTTTATATAAATAAAATTATTGACAAATATAATTTTGTGTTTATAATGGTTTCGTCAACAAATAATAAAAAGGTATAAAAAATGGCAAGTAAGAAAACATTATATAAAGTCGGGGATCCAATAACATTTAGTCACCACGTTTCCTATTGTACTTTTGTTATAACATCTAAAGACGAAGTCAGATTCTCTCGTTCTTCTGGGGAAATTATAGAAGGTAAAGTTTATGGCATAGCCCCCGACGAAAGAATATATGGGAAAAATCTTGATAAACAATTTAATAGGAAAAATATTTCAGAAAACGATATGAAATTTAAATTTTTTGCGGTTTTCAACAGAGGCTCCGGTATGGCATTTGGAGAAACTGCTGCAATCGCAAAAAAAGGCCTATTAACTAAATATGTTGCAAATACTAAATAATAAAAGGCAGATATAATGGAACCTATGATTTTACTTGGGGCAATTAAATCAATCGCTGCGATTTTATTCGTATGGTGTTTATTTACCGAATTTTTAATCTGGGCAAAAATAATTGAACGCCAAAAATAACTTTGCGCTGTAAATTTAGGATGTTTTTTAAATGCGGCTGAACACAGAAATAATCATCAGATTTTACTTGCAAATCGGCAAAACCTGTGGTTAAATGCCCTAGCAATTAAAAAGAAAGAGATTTAGAAATGGCAACCAAAAGAACATATCAACCATCAAAAACCCGTCGAGTAAAAACCCATGGTTTTCGTGCAAAGATGGCAACAAAAAGTGGCCGTGATGTATTAAATCGTCGCCGTGCCAAAGGACGCGCACGCGTCGCGGTATCTGCAGTCAGATAAAAAACCGCCCATTCGGGCGGTTTTTTAATTTATATGTTTATCCGTATTTTCTAACATTCCACAAATTTTCTAACAACCAGTGCCCATTTGGCAGCAAATCCAAACCAATTGCCGTATCTTCTACCTTAAACCCACGCGATTTATAAAAATCGCTAAAATCTGCCGCTATTTTTATCAACTCAATAATTTTATTGGGGGATATATCAAGATAACTATCAAAAAACGATGGATTTTGATTACGATAAATCATTTCTTGTTCGGCAATTGTAATATTTCGGTACTTTGCGCATGCTTCCAGTCTAGTTTTTCTTTTCTGCTCGGTAAATTTTTCATCTTCAAACCAAAAATCTAGATACAAGAACGGATTTTCCAGCAAATCTCGCAGGGGGGGGCAAACGACTTGGTTTTTACCACCGCGCTTGGTACAACCAGACCTTTGGACAATTCTTGCATTTCAAATCCACTGGGCAAGAAATCAATAACCAATCCGTCATTGATAAAAGACATTGCACAAATTGTGCTGGCTGTATCGCGATTCGTCCCATAAATCCATACGCTTGGTGTCCAACCTTCTTGTTTGGCGCTCAAAATTATATCTGTAATTCTTGTAAAATCGGTTCTAATAATTCCTGAAATCCCATCGCGATTCGGTGGTAATTTTGGATGGTCAAATCTTACACAGGCGTTTCCACACCCTATATCTTTATTTTTATCCATAAATTTTTCAAGCGCGGTGATTATTTCAGATTTTTTATCCGTATCAACCAATAATACATCCACGCTTGGCAAGCCAGATTGCCAAAGGTCTATTCCACCATTCCATTTCAAAAAATTTGGGCGGCGAAGACTATCCAAAGAATCATAATCGTATGGATTATGATCGGATAGCATTTCAATCATTGGTTTTCCCATTCACAAATAATGCTGGCGTTTTCAATATCGCCAGTTTTTATTTTATGGCGGCTGGTCAGCCCATTTATTGCCGTTTCTATTATCACATCTGTCGTATCAAAAGGGATTTCTTTTTTGAAATTAAGAAAAATTTTGCGCAGCCTGTGCGTATCACGAAAATCAAATCCAACGCTTTCGGTTGCCCATTTTGCATAAATCGCATTATTTACGTGTTGGTTCACATCAACATCATCATAACGAATCAAAAATTGTGTGTCTTTTTCTGTCGGCGCAAAATCTGGAAATTTATCAAATGGTAAATCCAATGCGCGCGGCGCGCCATCTGTCCAATCCGCCGGCAGATAATCATTCAGACGGATTGGCCTGCGCACAGCGGTATTTATCAAAATCCATTGGCTGGTTGCGCGAACCATCAGCCGTCCGTCCAACCCATGAACTTCAAAATCACGAACCGCCTTTAACGGTCCATGCGCCGCCGGCCAAGTTGTAATAACCAGCTCGTCCGATTCGCGTGGCAGTTCAACAATATCCACCAAATAATGCGTTACAACCCATGCTGTTCCTTTTTCTATACAAAACACGCGTCCAGCCCCCAAAATTTCAGCATGAGTATCTGCAACATCCTGCAAATAGTTCATCAAAATAACGGGGCGAATAAATCCATGTTTGTCGCACTGATATGTTTTTACTATTTTGTTTTCAGTGTATTTATTGTTCATTTTGTTTTACCACTATATCAAATTTATCACCAGATTCTATCGAGTCTGCGCGCGATCCAGATTTTATAACACCATTTAGTTCTTTTGGAATTTCAAAATCTAAAATTACTTTTTCCAATTTTGCGCCATTACCCAATTTATAATCCGTACGCAATCCACGAATTCGTTTTAGTACATCCAGCGCAGTTTGCATTTGCGAAACATCTGTATCTCTTTCTTTTTGAAAGACAGGATACTGGGTTAAATGCAAAGTTTTAGATTCGTCTGCATATATTTTCTGATACAGCTCTTCTGTAATAAATGGCACAAACGGTGCATACAAACCAATGATTTCACGCAAAACTTCCCACAGCGTCCACTGTGCAGCAGATTTAGATTCTGCACCATAATTTTCAGGACTCCAAAATCTGTCTTTAATGAATTCCAAGTATTGATCACAAAATACATCATAAAAGAAAGTATCAATAGCCGCACGTGCGTTAAAAGTATCATATTTATCCATATATTTTCGCACTTCGGCAATTGTTTTATTCAATTCAACCAACAACCATCTGTCTTCTATAAATCTGGAATTTATTTCTGTCGGGTTTGATTTTTCGTCAAAATCTTTCAAGTTCATTAAAACATATTTTGATGCATTCCAAAGTTTAGTAAGCAATTTAGTACCGCGTTTAACCTCGTCCTCGGAATATCTTAAGTCCCCACCAATTGGCGCAGTTGAAACCCAATAACGAAGTGCATCAGCACCATATTTTTCAATTGTATCCAACGGGTCTGTGCCGTTCCCCTTGGTCTTGGACATTTTTTTTCCTTTGGAATCGCGAACCAGTCCGTGGAAATTAACCGTTTTGAACGGCACCTTGTTCATGACATACATCCCCATCATTACCATTCTGGCAACCCAGAAAAATATAATATCTGCCGCGGTATATAATAAATCTGTTGGATAATATTTTTCCAGCTCTGGTGTTTTATCTGGCCACCCCAGTGTTGAAAAAGGCCACAGCCCGGAGGAAAACCATGTATCCAAGCAAGATTCATCCCGTACAAGTTCTTTGTTTCCTGCTTGCTTTTTTGCATCTTCTTCGCTTTCTGCAACATAGATATTTCCATCAACGTCATACCATGCCGGGATTTGATGCCCCCACCATAATTGACGTGAAATGCTCCATTCATGGATATCTTTTAGCCATGCCGTATATAAATTTTTTCGATGATCTGGCAAAAAGTTTAATTCCCCATTTTCTGCCACCGCCATTGCCTGAACAGATAGTTTTTCTGCATCAACAAACCATTCATCACGAACCATATATTCAATAACACAATTACCACGCTGTGAATAAGGGGTTGGAATTGTTTTATCTTCAACCTTTACCAGCAATCCGGACGCTTCTATGTCCGCCATTATTTGTTTACGGGCTTCGAACCTGTCCATACCCTGATACTTTTTTGGAACCTGTTCGACCGCCGCCATTTTTGCATCAGGTGTTAAAATGCAAACCGGTTCTAAATTATGACGTTGCCCAACAGCCCAGTCATCTTGGTCGTGCGCAGGTGTAATTTTTACAGCCCCTGTTCCCTTGTCCGGGTCTGCATGTTCATCTGCGATAACCGGTATTTCTATATCAGTCAGTGGAATAATCGCTGTTTGCCCGATAAACTGTTTTAATTTTTTATTTTCTGGATGAATTGCTATTGCCCTGTCCCCAAACAAAGTTTCTGGTCTGGTCGTTGCAATTTCTATGGCGCCACCATCTTTTAATGGATAATTAAAATAATAAAACTTACCCTTTTCTTCGCGTGTTTCTATTTCCAAATCAGAAATTGTTGTTTGTTGTTTTGGACACCAGTTAACCAATCGGCGCGCTTTGTAAATTAAACCTTCGTTGTACATTTGAACGAACAACTTTGTAACCGCACGCGATAAACCATCATCCATTGTAAAACGGGAACGCGACCAAACAGGAGTCACACCCAAAACATGTAATTGATTGACTATTTGTCCACCCTTTTCTTCTTTCCATTTGTGTGCGTAATCCAACAATTCTTGCTTTGACAGGGTGCGTGGGTTTATCCCTTTTTTAGAAAGATCCCGTTCTACTAATAATTGGGTTGCTATTGATGCATGATCGGTTCCCGGCTGCCACAAAACATCAAAACCATCCATTCTTTTATAACGACATGTTATATCAGTTAAAACATTATCCAAGGCATGTCCCATATGCAAACTGCCCGTTATATTTGGTGGCGGCATCATCATGCAAAAAGCAGGTTTTTTGCTTGCTACATTATTTTCCCAAAAATTGTTTTCATCCCAAAACTTTTGGATTTTTGTTTCAATTTCACGTGGGGCAATATTTTTCCCAAGCTCGATATTCATATTGTTTCCTTTTTTCACCAGCATTTTACAATTAAAAACGCTGCGTTTCAAGCGCAGCATTGCGAAATACACAAATTGTGTATTCCGCTATTTAATAACCACTACTTCCCATTTGCTTATATCTAATTTTTGCAAATCTTTTGGTAAATCGGATTTTTTCATAACATTCCATGTTTGGGTACGTCCAAATGGGCCAATTTTTCCACGAACACGTAATTTAGTTGGTTCGTTTTCTTCTTGCCAAATTACACTGCGGTAAATGCTGCCCTTTTTAGGGTCCATAATTCTTCCGCCGGAATATTCCATATCATCTTCGTCCCATTCCATATCCCAAAGAATATCCAACCCGGCCATTTTTGGTGCACCTTTAACATTATCCGCAACACGAACAGGTTTGTTCAACGTTTCTGATATTTTACCAGTTTCTAAATCATAAAGAGCAATTATACGACCACATAAATTAGTTTTATCTTCATTTTTGCATTCATAAAGAGCGACGATTGATTTTGGTTTGTTTATTTCATCATCAACGGTTTGATAAAATCCAGTCAATGGTGTCGCGTTCGCCGCAAATGGCAAAAGCATCACAGCAATTAGCATAATTTTTTTCATTTTTATTCCTTTTTTGATTTTATATCGGACAAGTTTAAAACTAGCATACAAAAACATGAAAAGCAATTTAATTAAATCGCACGAACAACCCGACAAAAAGTTATTCCAATTACCTTGTCTGCCCCCGCTTTCTTTAATGCGCGGTGTAATTCTGCAAATGTAGCGCCAGTTGTCATAACATCATCAACCAACAAAATTGTTTTACCTGTAATATTCTCTGGATGCATCACAGCAAAGACTCCGCGAATATTATCCGCTCTTTGTTTAGCATTCTTATGTCCCATGTCCGAGCGATGTTTACGATGAATAGAATCAATATCCAGTCTGGTATTTAAATATTTCGCGATTGGTCGCGCTAACAAAGTTGCTTGATTATACCCGCGTTTAAACAAACGGCGATTTGAAAGTGGCACCGGCATCACAATATCAACTTTTTCATTCATTTCTCTCAACGCCATAATCATTGCTCGACTCATAATTCTTTGATAATGAATTTGCCCTGCGTGCTTAAATGACAACATTATATCCCGTGAAAATTCATCGTAAACACATGCGCTGCGCATCCAATCCAGCTCGTTTTCACCAGCTGCACACACGGGACACATCGGACGTGCCCCCAGATCTAAATTAGCAGGAAACGGATATCCGCAAATATGACATTTTGGATCAGAAATCCAATTAAATTTACCCCAACAATCATGGCACAAGGTTCCATGTTCGGATACCGGATTTTTACAAATTGAACATGCTGGGGGAAAGAAAAAATCAAGAATATTAAATAATACTTTCTTAATCATCATCCGCACCGCTGGTGGCATTAAACCATTGTCTGCCAACGATTACAAAATATTTTCCATCTTCAATTTCCATGCGTGGCTGGACAGATTTTTTAACATCGGTTATCCAATATATTCCACCAGTTTTCGTATCTATCGCATACAAGCGCGAATCTGTTCCAACAACAAAAGCAATATCGCCCGCAATTAAAAAAGGCGTCGCAACAGATATATCATTGCACCATTTTTTATCGCCATTTGAAATATTTACCTGACAAAAAGCGCGTCCCATACCACCTGCGAATAATCTGTCTTCGTCAATTATAAGTGGGGCAACCACATCCAGAACAGAACCAACACTTAACATATCCATGTCTTTATAAATATCAGCTATCCATTCTATATTTTTCGTTTTTGGATTAAGTTTTATTACTTCCCCTGTTGTCAGCCCAATATAAATAAAATTTTTATACAACACTGGGATTCTGGGTGCGTCTATTTTTGTTTCGGTTGGAAATCCCGCAAATATTTTTCTTTTTTCGCCGTCAGCAGACAATTCAAAAACTTCATTATTAAGGTTTTGCTCATATTTTGTTTGTTGTTCTGGGGTCTTTATACGATCAAAGCTGCTTACCACTACATCTGTTGGAATATTCCCCAACAAAGCCGGTTCTGATGTACCAAACACAGGGGTTCTAATCCCTGGCAAAATTGGATCTGGTTTAGAACACGCCCCCAAAAATAACACTAATAAAAATAATACCAGATGTGTTTTTTTCATTATTTTAAGCTTTCCGCCATTGCCATAATTATGGCTGGTGCATGTTTGTCGTTAATTAATTTATTCAACCATTTATCTGCAATGTCTTTATCCCCCACAGATATATATTTTTGTGCGATCAACAGCATCCCAGTATAATAAAAAGGCGATTTTTCAGTTAAAACCGGTGATAAAAACTTTTCAAATTCTTCTGATGACATCGAATCTCCGCGAATCGCCGAAAGTCTAATTAACGCCAAATCACGAAAATCACGAGTTGAGCCCTCTTTTGCCAATTTTTCCAGTTTTATAATCCCCTTGCCGGCACGCAAGTCCATCATTGCAGATTCCCACAATGCCAAATCCCCCATTCCACCCGAAGATTTTGCAGCGGCACGTGCAAATTCCGCATCTGCATCGTCAATATTTCCATTTGCACTCATTGCAATGGCAGATTCAAAGATTTTTGCCTGGGCATTTGCAGAGCTGATGCGATAATTACGATATAATTGAAAGGCAACAACCAAAATCACGACCATTATTATTCCGGCAATCAATGAACGCGTATGCTTTTTTACAAAGCTGTATACTTTCTCTGCATACACTTCTTCGGTTATTTCACGATACAACGCGTCTTCGGCGTGATCTTCCATAGTTTTCTTGGTTGGTTTAGTATTTTTATTATGCGATAACATATTCGCCATTATTTATTCCTTTTGGTTTTATAAAATCATAGTAATTTTATCCCCCGGTCGCAAGTTGATTTTTAAGGACATCTGCCCTATAATAGATTCATGCCAGAAGTACTGCCAACTATTAAAAGTTCGACCCTGCCCGCCATTTCAGATGGCTATTCTTTGGCGCGCTATATCGATTATATTAAAAAATATCCCATCTTAACAGCAAGCGAAGAATATGAGTATGCAACCGCATGGTCATCCCAGCATGATTCTGATGCAGCCGAAAAATTAATTACTTCACATTTGCGTATGGTGGTGGCTGTTGCTTATGAATTTAAAAATTATGGTCTGCCTGTATCCGATTTAATCGCATCTGGAAACCTAGGATTGATGCAGGCCCTGCAAAAATTTGACCCCGAAAAAGGGTTTCGCTTTTCAACCTATGCCATGTTTTGGGTCAAAGCAGAAATGTACGATTTAATCCTTTCTAATTGGTCAATGGTAAAAATTGGAACCTCGGCAAATCAAAAACGTGTTTTCTTTAATCTGTCCCGCGCTAAACGTGCACTTGGGATAATGAATGGAAATATATCCCCAGACGAAGTAAAACAAATTGCTGAATATTTAGACGTTAATGAAAAAGATGTTTCTCGTATGGCACAAAGAATGGGCGCACGCGATGTATCGCTGAATGCGCCAGCGCACAAAGATTCAGATTCTACAGACCTTCTTTCTAATCTAGAAGATAAAACAGAATCTATCGAAGATCGACTGGAAGTATTTCAAGCAAGAAAGTCCGGGATGGCCCTTTTGAAAAAACATTTAGCTGATTTACCAGAACGCGATAAAGCAATTTTAATTGCGCGCAAAATGTCCGATCCGGTTAAAACACTAGAACAACTGGCTGGCGAATATGGAATCTCGCGCGAGCGCGTACGTCAAATAGAAGAACGCGCGTTTGCAAAATTACAAAAAGCTGTCTTGGCGGAAACAAAAAAATGAAAAAACTAGTTTTACCTTTAATTTTCTGCGTCTTACCAATTGCTGCTGACGCGTTAGAGCATAATTATGATAATTGGATTTTTAAATTATCTGGATACGGCACCGCTGGTTATGTAATTTCTGATGACAGGTCTGATCTTGCAAATGATTGGCAAGTTCGTGGACAAATGACATATCGTAAATCCAAAGATTTATTATTTGGTGTGGCCATTTCACACAATGCATGGGGCACAGACCAAGACAAACCATTTATGGATGCTTTTGTTTATACCGAATCCCCATGGGGGCGTATGGAACTTGGGGGGACAGATACCATCGCAGCGAAACTGGGACTGGGGCTGCCAGACGTTGGGGGCTTGCGCATAAATAACGATTCAATTATTTATGATTTTGCAGATCCATCACCAATGCTTTCACGCGGAACAATATCTGGGGCACAATTCGCCTTTCGCGCAAATGCAGTCAGTGCACCCGGACCAATCCAGGCGGGATTTTCATTTGCACCAAAACAACATCATTTTAACAGCGCTTCGGATTTCGGTTTAAAATATAAAAAATCCGGCGGAAAAACAAAACTAGCATTATCTTTGGGGGCGTCTTTCATAGATAAACCAGAAAATTTTACGGGCGATATTTATGCCGCACGTGCTAATGCTGATTGGCGTGGCCAAGTTTCAGCCGGATTAAACCTGCAATATAACAGCTGGATTTGGGGATTAAACGCTAAAACTACTTATGACAAGAATCCAATTGGTTCGATATCTGATGGTATTTCTGTCGGCACCGGAATCAGTTATGACTTTTTAAAATGGTCCGTTTCGTCATCTTATATGTTGTCCCAAATCGGCATATTTCATGACAACGAAGATTATTTTGCACATACTGGAATAATATCACTTCGTTATAAAATTAATTCATTTTGGAATATTTGGACCAGTGGCGGAGTCGTCTCGTCGGACAAAACCTCGCCATTTATTTCAGCGGGTGTAATGATAAAATTTTAAATAAAAAACCCGCAATGCGGGATTTTTTTATACCAAACACTTTAACGCCGCACCAGTATTTTTCAACATAAACCAGCCCAAACGATAATCCGTTGCGTAAATTGTTATCGCAAAGATTGCAAATGCCCCGATAACCAGCATAACTTTTATCTTATTACCCTTCATACAATATACACCAATGTTATAAAGCAGGAACAAGATATAGCTATCTACTAAGATACTTACTATCCATAAACTGGTACAATTCCATGCCAAAAGATTTAAAATCAAAATAATTGGATAAATAAAGAATACCGAAGCCAATCCTTTGACCGCAATTTCCCAATCACGTTCCCCGCTGGTTATTTCAGATACCATCATCATCATACCAGCAAGTAAGAATAACAAAGCAACTGCCAATACTGGAACAACTATCAATTTAGAAAATACAGCAGAAAATGTAATTGTTGCGCCACCAATCAATTGCAATGCCAAAACAGCAATTCCACCCAACAAACCATACATAAATGCCTTTAACATTGATTCTTCTAAATTACCATCCGCGACAATTTTAGAAAAGAATTGACGTGGTTGGGTTAAAATATGAATTATGTGTTGTGACCATTTTTTTAATTTTGATATCATTTTTTTGCCTTTTCTTCTTCTTATGTCTATAATAAAGCCAACAAACAAAGATTTCAACAGGAAAAATTATGATAAAAGTTACTATTGCTGGTCGCCCAAATACTGGCAAATCTACATTGTTTAATGCTCTGACGCATTCACGCAACGCGCTGGTTCACGATCGCCCCGGCGTTACTCGTGACGTTTTAACCGGCAATGCTAAACTGGGGGATTTGGAATTTGAGCTGATGGATACCGCTGGGCTAGAGACAAAAGGAACCGAACTAGAAAAGCAATCTACTGAATTCGCATTGAATGCCATCAAATTGGCTGATGTTATTTTATTCGTGGTTGACGGTCGTGTCGGCGTTACATCCGAAGATTTACAATGGGCAAAACAGGTCAGAAAAACAAATAATAAAGGCAATGTATTACTGTTGGCAAACAAAACCGAATCTGCAAAACGAATCGCGGATTTACATGATTTTTACAAACTGGGCTTCGGTCAACCATTTCCAATCAGCGCTGAACATAAAACGGGAATGGATAAAATTTATGACTTTATAAAAGAATCTGCAACCCAAGACACGAACAAAATTGAAAAAGAACCACAATCAAATGTCCGCATAACAATTATGGGACAACCAAATGTTGGAAAATCTACTTTTGTTAATCAAATATTGGGCGAAAAGCGCGTAATTGTCCGTGATGAACCCGGCGTTACCCGCGATACTATCGAAATCAAAGCAAAATATTTAAATCGCGATATAATTATTAATGATACCGCGGGACTTCGTCGTAAATCAAACATAACCGACGGATTAGAAACTTTGTCCGCATTAAAATCTTTGGATGCACTGGGAAAAACCGATGCGGTAGTTTTGGTTATTGATGCAACTGGTGATATTGAAAAGCAAGCACTGGGAATCGCTACACGTATTTATGACGCAGGAAAAATATTGGCAATCGCATTGAACAAATGGGATCTGGTTGATGAAATAGAACGAGATGATAAATTATTAAAATTAAAACACCAATTTAAAAAATCGTTTCACCAGATAACCCGCCCAATGATTTTACCAATCTCTGCCGAAAATGGTATGGGGGTAAAAAACCTGATGCGTCGAATTTTTGGTTTATACGATAAAGCATTGGATAGAAAACCTACTTCTTTATTAAATCGCACCATTGAAAAATTAATAGAAGCCCGTCAACCACCACTTTCGCGCCTGAAACGCCCAATGAAGATTAAATTTGTCAGTCAGATTTCAACAAATCCAATAAAAATCGCAATTCACGTTGGAGGCGCATCTGATATGCCAGAAAGTTATACCAGATATCTACGCAAGGGCCTTGCCAAGGCAATGGATTGGGAACAATTACCGATCTTTATAGAATACAAGAAATCAGAAAACCCATTTGATTAATTTTTTCTTTGGCTAAATTCACAACCACAATATTTTTGTCTGTAAAAATCTGATTCACAATTTATTTTTTGTCGAAGTGTTTCGTCCCAATTAAATGGAACATATTCCAGTCCAAACCCATGTGCAGCTGCATCTACCTGGCTTTGGTCTTTGTGTTTTGACACACCAAAAACAGATGTTATTTTATTATATCTATTGTCCGCAGCCCAGGTGGCGCCCCATGCAAAGCGCATTTTGAAACATTCACTGCAACGTTTTCCGCGCTCGGGTTCAGATTCCAGTCCGCAAACAAGTTTTAACCATTCATCATGGTTATAATCGCCAACATGATACTTTACGCCCAAACTTTCACAATACTTTATCTGTTCGTCCAGACGTTTTTGATATTCTGTCATTGGAAATATATTTGGATTATAAAACAAAACGATAAAATCGGCACCCTGCTCTTTTAACTGTGTAATTGCCCCACACGCGCACGGCGCACAGCAAGACATTAAAACAATTTTATCTTTTTGATTCATTATTTTATTTTAAATTCTGCACCGATCTCTGAATCATCTGGTAATTCAATTATACCATCGTGATTATCGCCCGCCCCCAATTCATCTGCGGCGCACATCATGCCATTTGATAATATCCCACGCATTTTTCGTGCGGTCAGTGGCGCATCAAACGCCGGTAATTTTGCCCCAACCATCGCCAAAACAGAAACCATTCCCGCGGCTGCA
This sequence comes from Alphaproteobacteria bacterium, assembly GCA_041673665.1. Taxonomy (GTDB): domain Bacteria; phylum Pseudomonadota; class Alphaproteobacteria; order Rs-D84; family Rs-D84; genus WRCA01. The sequence goes on from JBAYXF010000002.1 coordinate 23,919, forward strand.
TTTGGCGCACCACAAACGATTTGTAATGGCTTGCCCTGCCCCGCATCCACAGTCAATACTTGTAAATGATCACTGTCTGGATGAGACGTCGCAGTTAAAATCTTTGCAACAACAATTTTTGGTGGTTGTTTAACATATTTTTCGGTCATGGCTTTAATCTTATCGTCATCTATACGTGAAAAAATGTTTTCTGGAACAACAAATTCCGCGTTATTTGAAATTCTGTGTTCATATTTTTCAGGCCATGATAAGTCCAACTTTGGTTTAAATATATTTTGCATTTTTTCCGCAGCATTTGGAATAAACGGCGCCGAAACACGCGCATAAAAATCAATTAATTGAAAACATTCATTTAATACCGCACCAGCCGCATCTGAATCTGTTTTAACCAGATTCCATGGCTCGGTCTTTGTAAAAAATTCATTACCAGCGGCCCACAATGAACGCAAAGCCTCCACAGCTTTCCGAAATTCACATGTTTCCAGCGCAACTTTTAAATTATTTAATTTATCATTTAATATCTTTTCTAAATCTTTATCAAACTTATCTGATTTTTTTGGAACATTCAGACCAAAATTCTTTTCAGATATTTTACAAACACGACTTACAAAATTCCCAAGCATCCCGTTCAAATCTTTATTTACAATATCGGCAAAGCGTTGAATTGTAAAATCAGTATCGTCTGTTTCAGGCGCAGATGCCAATAACGCATACCGCCAACAATCCGCCGGCGCATCAGCTATGGCTTGGTCCAAAAAGATTCCATGGTTTGCGGATTTGGAAATCTTATCCCCTTCGAAATTTAAGAAACAAAATCCTTTTAATACATCAACTTTTTTCCAATTACCCTCCGCCCAGGCAAATTCCTGGCCTGGGAAAAATAGAGAATGAAATTTTATATTATCTTTGCCCATAAACTGCACATAATGACAATCTTCCCCGCCATGCCACCAGTCCGCCCATTTTTTGTTCGCATTTTGCGATATAGAAATATATCCCCACGGCGCATCAAACCATACATAAAACACCTTGTCTTCGTATCCTGTTTTATTCACTGGGATTCCCCATGGTAAATCGCGCGTAATTGAGGGATTTGGAACATCTTCTGACAAATATTTTTTCGTCGCACCAATAGCATATTTTGACCAACCGTTTTTTTCAGCAGTTTTATTAAACCAATTTTCAACATCCGCCTTTACCAAGTCCGCACGATAAAACAAATTCTTTGTTTCGCGCATTTCTATGTTATGGCTGCCGCTTTCTGCTACATATGGGTTTATTAAATCTGCAGGATCCAACAATTCGCCACATTTATCACATTGATCGCCACGGGCTTTCTCATGTCCGCATTTTGGACAGGTCCCTTCTATCTGTCTGTCCGCTAAAAACATTTTATCATCAACTGAATAAGGCTGAATCGTTGTTTTTTCTTCTACAAAACCGTTTTTTTCCAAAGAATCAAATAAATCATGAACTAATTTTGTTTGCTGAGCCGTATGAGTTGTTCCATACCCACCATCAAAGGACACATTAAAGTCATTAAAGATTTTGGCATGTAATGAATGATATTTTTTTACTAAATCCTCGACGGGCATGCTTTCTTTTTTTGCGCTGATGATTATCGGACTGCCGTGTGCATCAGCACCACATACAAACAAAACATTTTCCGCGCCATAATGGGCACGAGCAAATCTGGCATAAACATCTGCCGGCAAAACACTGCCTATAAAGTTGCCAATATGTGGTACAGCATTTACATAAGGTAATGCACTGGTGATCAGATATTTCTTACTCATATTTTTCTCGCTTTTTATAAAAATAGACGCCAACGGGGCGCCTAAAATTCCCGTTAATGCTTAATAAAATTATATTTTCATTCGTTTCATTTTACAAATTCTGGTGGACGCGAGAAGACTCGAACTTCCGACCCCCTCCATGTCAAGGAGATACTCTAACCAACTGAGCTACGCGTCCAGCGGAAAAGATTATAACAGACAGATAAATAATTGCAAATTATTTTAGTCGTCTGATCCTCTTTTCCAAACATCTTTCATTACAGGACAATCCGTCTTCGGATAAAATCAAAGCACGTTGATATGCCTCTATAGCGCCCGCTTTATCCCCAATTTCTGTTCTAAGATCGCCCAAGTGTTGAAACAGCGAGGAATTTTCATCGGCCACTCGCCCTACTCGTTCTAAAATTTCTGATGCGGCAGAAGCACCTTCTTTAGACCAAACAACCATTGCCAATGTATCCCAAGCATCTATATTTGATGGAGAATCTTTAATAACGGCCGTTACATATAAATACGCTTTATCTAAATTTTCTTTTTTTTCGGCCCATATTTTTGCCATATTTAATAAAACTTCGGGATTATTTTGAGTTAAATCCCCAGCCTTTAAAACATCATCTTGGGCTTTATCAAACTTTGAATCGGCCATATAAATTCGCGCCCGAACAAGCAATAAATACGATTTTACTTTTTCAAATCCTTCTTGTGATAATCCCGGCATTTTTAATACTTTATTTACAGCATCCAATGCGTCATTATACCGGCCTTTTTGCAAATCCATCGCGACTAATTTTTGTAATGCTGGGATAAAATATGGATTTTTATCCAACGCTTTATTTAAAATCGATCGGGACTTATTAAATTTCCCGGCTTTTTCAGCATCTTTCATCATTACAAATAAATAATACGGACTGTCGGAATTTATTTTTGAAAAATAATCGGCTTGTTCACCAGATTCGGCAACATAAAAATATGTACCCAAATAATAATTTATTGCATCGCTGTCACCACCCATGGCCTGGGCCAACCGCATCAACATAAGCGCTGCCCCAGAATAAGACATTGACGGAGTATGAGAAACCGTTTGAACCAACCCGAAACAAAGCGCCTTTTTAAAACCTGTAAATTCGGAATAGTCTGCTTTATACGAACTTGCAAAAGCCCCACCTGGCGTTTCAGAAAAATCTTGATACAATTCCGCGGCCGCCTTATCAAATCCATTTTTTTCATAAAAAGCTTTTAAATATAGATAATCATTCAAATTAAAAAAGTCTAATGGAACCTTATCAAAATTTTTTTTTGCTTTAGCTGGTTTTTTAATTTCGGCGTAAACCATACCTGTCGCAAATAATTTCCAGCTTTCAGACGTATTCGTCTTTTTTATAAATTTAATCGCTTCAGATTCCTTTCCGACCGCAACAGCCGACCATATTCGCACCTGGGCCAATATTTGGGAATTATTCTTGGCGACAATATTATAAACACTCTTCCAGTCTTCTTCCCTTAGCAGGTATGCTATGCGGGCAATTCGGGCCGGCAAAGTGCTTTCCTTTGCCAATACCTTCCCAGAATAATCAAAATTTCCCGCCAAAAATTGTCCAATAGCTACGTCGACCTTGATCGGTTTAATATCGGAATCTTTTAATATTTCTGAAAATTTGATTACAGAATCAAAATCATCAATCCAAATAGCATGCTTTATCGCCAGATAATTTCCAAATTTGCTTTCTGAATATACATAGGCTTCAGAATTATTGTTATTATGCAGTTGTCCCCACATAACCATAGCCAAAAATATTATCCCCCCCAGCAACAGAGAGCTGCCAATAATAAACGAATTGTTTTTGTTTCTTGCTTTTTTCATAGTATAATCAGTTTATGAAATACCCAGTCCAAATACAAGAAAAATTTGACCTGTATTCGCAGATTCTGCGAACCTGGCAAAGCAAGATGAACCTGGTTGCCCCCAGCACATTAAACGATGTGCAAAGACGACATATAGACGATTCAGCTCAATTGGCAGATTATTTACCAAAAAATGTAACCGTTCTGGATATGGGCAGCGGCGCCGGATTCCCATCTGTTGTTTTGGCAATTTTAGGCTGGCAAGTTATCGCTATCGAATCGATTCGTAAAAAGACAATCTTTCTAGAAGAAGTGAAGTCAAAATTAAACCTAAAAAACCTAAAAATAATAAATGACAGGGTTGAAAACTACCTGAAACAGATAAAAAACAGCGAAAAAGAGACAATTATCTTTACCGCCAGGGCATTTGCTCCGTTGATAAATATACTGGACTACATTGCCGCATTTGCGTCTTCGGCGTATTTATTAAAAGGCGCAGGAATCCAACAAGAAATTATTACTGCCCAAGAAAAATATAATTTTAATTACACCCTATTCCCATCAACAACTGGGGATGGTTTTATCATAAAAATTGACCATTTAAGGCCACGGCGCAAATAAATTTTGGGTACGAAACATTATTTGCACGCAAAAAATATTTTTCTCTTTAAAATATCACAAAAAAATTACTTTTTTATGTCTTAAAACAACAAAAGTTTATATTAAATATCTTTTATTATTGAATATAAAAATAATTAAAAATTACCCCTTAAAAAAAGATGAATTTGATTCATAAAAATTTTCTAAATTTTTTAAATTCAATTTATTTGATCTGGACGTTTTTATAATCCATTTTAATGCTGCTAGCCCCTCGATCGTTCCAGATAATTTTTCTTTTTTTCCGATCGATACCCCCGCCGAATAATTTCTGCTTGTTTTGCTGGACGCAGTAAGAAACAAATCCCCTACTCCACAAAGCATATTAAAGGTATCCATCTTTGCCCCGAAAAGCCGGCCAAATTGAATAATTTCACGCCAGGCCAAGGTTAAATTCAAAGCCCTCTCGTTCTCGCCGGCACCCATCGCATCCAAATATCCCAACAATATAGCAATAGCATTTTTTCCAGCGCCGCATATCTGGACACCATTAATGTCAGACGTATCTTCTAAATAAATACTGTTTAATGCTTTATGCGCAAAAACCCTGACTTTCGGGGATCCTGCGATGGTGCTGCCGGTCGGTTTTCCCCTGGCGGCTTCGCCTGCGAATTGCGGCCCTGATAATATACCTATATATTTTTCCGACCCTGGGATAACTTCACTCACGACATCCGATAATAATTGATTAGACTTCGGTTCTATCCCTTTAGAACAAATGATTATCGGCTGTTTCTTCCAAAAAGGCCGGGCTTTTTTAATCATATCTTTAAAAAACGCTGTGGGTGTCACTATTAACCAGCCATCAGTACCGGAAATGTCGGAAATTTTATCTGTTGCTGTTATTTCGTGCGAAATAACGACCCCCGGTAACCTGGAATTCCGGTGTTTTTGATTAATTTCATCTTTATCATCGTATGCCCATAAAACAACTTGGTTTCCAGAATGCGCCGCGATGTTTGCCAAAGCGGTTCCCCAGGCACCCGCACCAATTATACCTATCTTCATTGTAATTTTCCTATGATTTTTTCAAGTTCACCGCGATTTGTAAAACGCAATATTAATTGCCCTGCGCCATTTCTTTTCAATGTTATTTTCGCAACAACCCCTGTGTTTTTCTTGATTTGTTTTTCAATTTCTTGGATTTCTGCACTATTCTGAGGATTTCCAGAAAAAGATCGGCTCTTTTTGCTTCTCTGTGCTTTCTTTACTAGATCCTCTGTATCTTTCACAGACAAATTCCCGGCAAGTATTTTTTTTGCTAATGCCTCGGGATTTTCTGCAACGGCCAAAGTTCTGGCATGCGTAGCGGACAATTGTCCATCTATTACCATTTGTTTTATTGATTCTGGCAATGCCGATAAACGCAGGATATTTCGCAAATAACTGACCGATTTGCCTATTAAACGGGATACATCTTCGTGAGAATACCCGGCCTTTTTCATTAAATTATCATATGCCGCTGCTTCTTCAATAGCATTCAAATCAGAACGTTGAACATTTTCAATCAACGCTATTTCAGCTGCACTGTTTTCGTCCAAGTTTTTTACCAATACCGGTATTTCCGAAAGCCCTGCCATTTTACTGGCGCGCCAACGACGTTCACCAGCAATAATTTCATACTGATTCGACTTCCCTGTAACGCTGCGTACCAAAATCGGCTGCAAAACGCCTTTTTCTCGTATGGAGTTTGCCAACTCTTCTAATTCCTGGGGGGCAAAAGATTTTCTGGGCTGATCCGGATTTGATTCAATTGCTACAATTGGGATATGCCGAACCGCAACACGCTCCGCGCCAGACAATACTGAAATTTCCGGCATTACTCCCATTTCTTTTTGTAAATCCGCCAAACCACGACCCAATCCAAATTTAGACATTTGTTTCTCCTTTATCATCACAGGCATTTACAACCTCGGTGGCCAAACACAAATAAGCCTGGGCACCGGTTGAGTTAAAATCATAGAACAGGGCAGGCTTACCATGACTAGGAGCCTCTGAAACCCGAACATTTCTGGGTATTATGGTTTTAAATACTTTTTCGCCGAATGTTCCACGAACATCTTCTTCTACAGCCTTGGTCAAACCATAACGACGGTCGTACATTGTTAAAACAATACCCAAAATATCCAAATTTGAATTCCATTTTTTCTGAATCTCACTCACTGTATTCATCAAACTTTGCACCCCCTCTAATGCGAAAAATTCACATTGCAGAGGAATAATCAAAGAATCAGCCGTAGTCAGTGCATTCAATGTCAAAAATCCCAGAGCAGGGGGACAATCCAATAAAATATAATCATAATGATCAACGATTGGTGCCAAAGCATCGCGCAAACGATATTCACGATTATCCATATCTAATAATTCTACCTCTACACCGGATAATTGCTGACTGCTGGGCAAAATATGCATATTTGGAATAGCGGTGGAAAGTATATTATTTGCCGCTGTATCAGTCCCCATAATTACACCATGAACACTTTGTGGGTGCGAAGCACGCACAAACCCAAGCCCCGTTCCAGCGTTTCCCTGGGCGTCCAGATCTACCAACAAAACCCGGCGTTTTATTGCTGCAAGCGATGCCCCAATATTTATTGCGGTTGTTGTTTTACCAACCCCACCTTTTTGATTTGCGAATGCGATTATTTTTGCCATTTCCTGTTTCCTTTACCACACAAAAATACCCGAATCCAACGATTCGGGCAAGGCTAAAAATTATTTCGCGCGAAATAACTTTTAATTAATTGATTATACGTTGTTTTTTATACGCAATTGTCCACAGGCGCTGCCAATATCTGCGCCGCGTTCCCGGCGAATTCGTGCATGAATTCCACTTTTTAATAATATGTCTTGGAATCTATGAACTGTATTTCCGCTGGGGGCAACAAAATCACGTTCGGACACAGCGTTCCATGGAATTATATTCACCATACAATTTTTACCCTGTAATAGATCGATCAAATCTTTCGCGTCCTGTTCCGAATCATTTTTTCCACCCAATAAAATATATTCTATCATCAATTGACGGCCAGTTTTTTCAGAAAATTGAAAAGCAGCATCTAAAACATGGGATAAATCATACATTTTATTAATAGGCATCAGTTCGCTGCGCATGCTGCTGACTGCTGCGTGCAAAGAAATAGCCAAATTTATTGGGCGGCCCCATTGACTAAGTTCGTTTATACCTGGAACTATGCCACAGGTTGAAACAGTTATACGACGCCAACTTATATTTAATTCGGAATTTACGCGTTCCAAAAATCCCTTTAGATTTTCCAGGTTTTGTAATGGTTCGCCCGTGCCCATAACAACCAAATGAGACACATCGTTATTATTTGGATCGCCATTTGCACGTGAATTTCCACCATCCCCACGAAGCGCCCACTGGGCAACCAAAACCTGGGCCATCATTTCGTTTAAGGTTAAATTTCTTTTTAATCCGAGTAATGTACTGGCACAAAATTTACATCCCATGGCACAACCAACCTGGCTTGATACACAAACGCTGTTTCCATAACTGGTACGCATTAAAACCGATTCTATTAACTCATTATCGTTTAATTTCAGCAAAAATTTTGTTGTTTGTTCGTCCGAAGATTCCAATTTTTTTACAATTTCACAGGGCAGGGGGGTTGCGGCCTTGTCCAGCTGCATCCGCAGCGATTCTGGCAAATTTTTCATCACAGAAAAATCCGGCGCGCCGCGATTTAACCATTCGGTTATTTGTTTTGCGCGAAATTTTGGTTGTCCTAAATCCGTTACGAATTTTTCCAGTTCAGATTTTGTAAGATTAAAAAGGATTTGTTTCATTAAAGCTTGTATTTATCGTCCATAATCACAACAACCGCTTTCCTGCGTAATTGTTTTAATTGCTGATCCCCTTGGAACAACGCTTTTTTCCATGTTGCATTACGTTCCAAAATATCATCTAATTGATCGTAATCTTTCATTCTTTTTTTATTACAAATCAAGATCACCGAATCGTCTTTGCGCGATGACCATTTTAACAAATCTAGTCCGGCCATACGTTCACGGATATCATCAGACAGTTCATATTGTGGGGCGGTTAATTTTTGAGGCGCACCCCCAAGATTTTCAGCTATATGCATTGCATCATCGCAATCTTTTGGGGCAGTCAAACTTTTTACGACAGATTCTGGTATGTTTAACAAACGAATAAAGGTTATTTCTAGTGGTAATCCTTTGGCCCGTTCCAGCCCTGTTGTTTCGCTTGCTATTTCGTCCTTGGTAATGGTTATGGTTGGCATTATTGTCCGCACAATTACCATTTGCCAGGCCATATCCGCTTTGACCGCAGATTTTGCCATTTCGCGTTCCGTTTCAGACAAACTTCCCATGTTCATCTGCTTTAATTGCTTGTTTACTTCATCGTCTGTCGGGACGATTCTAAAGTTTTCAGCATATTTTATTTTTACACTGTCGTCGATGATGTTATTCAACGCGCGTTTGCGATTATCTGTATAATTATGTCCCTGGGCAGTCATTAATTTCACCCGCGCTACAATATCTGCATCAGTTATTGGTGTTCCGTTTATAGTTGCGATAACGCTGGCCGCATTCAATGCACATGGTATTAAACATAAAACTAAAAGCATAAATATTTTTCTCATTAACTATTTCCCTTCGGTAAGCTTTAATGCGAATTGGAACTTGAATTGTGTGCCACCATAGTAGTTTTCTCCATCTTGGTATATACGTTCGGCCCCATCTTCTACATAATCAAACGATATTGTATAGCATGGGTGTTCGTAATACAAGCCCGTGCTTAAACGTTGAATTCTATCATCAGACAAATTATAAATAACACGTGTTTTTAGTGAAAGTCTATCTGTCAGTTTAATGCCGCCGCCTAATACTGCTTCGCTTATTACTCTGTCCAGAACCAACGCACCTGTAAACTGTGTTGCACGAATATAGCCGGCTTCTGCATAATCATTTTCGCCTATGCGTGCCATAGACTCTAAATGCCGCAGCCCCATATCATTACTTGAAAATCTAAATCTATTTAAAAAGCTAAAATATTCTCCAGAATAAAGTCCCGCTCTGGCAACATAATCCGACACACCATCATGAAATCCGGAATTTGGATCCAAGTTTCCAGGGGTAAAAAAGTCATAGCTTTGCCCGATGAAAATCTCTGAACGCAAATCATTCACTGAAAACGCAGCCCAGCCCAATCCATAGTCCGCATAATTTCCATTGGTCCAAAGATCATACCCAGATAATCTATTATCAGAAAACAACATTGCATCAGAAAGCAAAGAACCAGCTGAATCTGTGTTCACAAACCCAGATGTGCTTAGTCTGCGCTGAACGGTTAATCTGGCCTTGGGCTCGATTATATTAACCCAATTTTCACCATTTTTTATAAACGGCAACGACCACTCAACATATCCTGATGGTAAAAAGCGTGATTTAACCCCCGAGAAATCATCAGGGACACCATAAATAGGGGTATTTATAAAATTATAGGCATCATACCGCGCTGAAGCAGAAAGGGTTAACTTTTGCCCAAGCGGAAGAATCCAAGGCGACACTATTTGTGCAGAACCAATCAATCTTTGGCTGGTCGAATCGCTGCTGCTGACACCCAAAACATCACCCATGAATGACAAATACGTATTTTCAAATATCGGGCTAGTTTGATAAACCCCATGGATATTAGGTAAAATATCCCCTGACGGATTAGTATAATTACCACTTAATACACGTAATTCTTGAAAAAAGTGGGCATCCATTGTTGTATAACCGCGGGATGCAAACAATTCCAAACGCGCGCCTGAATCTAAATATGGCTGATCATTATAAAAATCATACTGCTGTAAATAAGTTTTATCTGAAGTTCTATCAAAAAACAAATTCAACCGTGCAATATCCCCCAGCTCTATCAAATCTTTATTAAAAACATGCCATCTGTCCAGGCCCACTTTATTATGAGTATATGAACCTGTGGTTTTTATGCTGGACCGCTTCATATTTAAACGGTGTTCTACTTGCCATAAAGCATTTTCGTCGGTCAAATACGAGGCCGTAATAGTTGCATCATGATTATCAGAAAAATTTATATAAAAAGGTACATTTACCTGCATTCCCATATTATTTGTAGAATTTAAATACGGAAATAAAAAGCCACTTTTGTATTTTACGCGTGGGTCGGGGTAGCTCATATGGGGAAACCAAAAAATCGGGACATCATAAAACCATAAAACAGAATTATAAAAAGTCATTTCCATTTTTGAATCTTCGTGATTCAATTTAGTTGCAGATATGCTCCACGCGTCATTAGAATCGCCGCAATTTGCACACGTTGTATAGTTCAAATGTAATGCTGTTGTTTTGTCGCCCTTTTTTTGTATATCTTGGGCGGTTATTCTTGTTTGTTTTGACAGATACAAAGTTACTTCTTTTCCTGATACATTTGTGTGTTTTTCACCTAAATACGCATCCACTAAATTTATACTTTGGCCAGATTGACTTGTTATGCTGGTATCGCCACTTGTTTTTATTGCTTTTTTGGTTACATCATATTCTATTTTTGGCGCAACTATTGTTTTAGAGGCATTTGCATCTAATCCGACAGCACCGGCAGCAGTACAAAAAAACAAAGAAAAAAGATAAAACGCGTATATTTTTTTCATTTTTTAAACAACATTAATGTTAAAACACCTATCACTATAAACTCTACCCCCGCTAAAACAGTCAGCCCAAAAAGCGATCCAATTATACCGGAAAAGGTCATAAACAAGCCCATGGCAACACCCATACTTGCTGTAGCAACTAATGGAGAAAAACTTATTCTCCTTCTTAAAAGAGAGGCTTTTAACATAACCAATGCAGCGATTAATACAAATATAATATCCATAAATGGCATCAGAAAACGATTTGCCAATTCCGATACTAATAATTTATATTCAGACACTTTAAAGTTGTCTTTGTTACGCACAGCACTAATTAACTGAGCTGTTGAAATACGTCTGGTCTTGAACGAAAACTTTACCTGTTTATCTGATATGTTCATATCCATATCAAAAGAATCAAAAGTACCAACAACAAATGAATCGCCCAAAGACTGAACCGAACCATTTGCCATAATAATAGACATTCCACGTGACGTTGATATCAGCTTTCCTTTTTCTGCCAAAGCAATCAACTGATTTTTTGAATTACGATTATCAAACAACATCAATCCTGAAATATCCATATTATTAACCTTGTTAACAAATACCACCAGGTTATCAGCCAGCTCGTTAAAAGATGCTTCTTGCAACGCAAGATGAGCCAATCCGTATCTCATTTCCCATTGTTTTTTATAAAACCTTTCTTGGGTTGTTGGCACTAGCCAGACACTTAAAATCAAATGTATAGCTGTCAGAACGCCCGCGAAAAGCAATGCTGATTTAGCAACTCGTGCTGGGGACAATCCAGAGCCAACCATAACCGTTATTTCACGATCTGCTATTAAACGATTATAAACAAACATAACCGCTATGAATAAAGCAAACGGAATAATAAGCGTTGCAATAAATGGTATCATCATCATGGTTAAACCCAAAAACCCACCCATACTAACATTATATTGAATAAGTATTTTAAGCATGGACAGAATTTGCAACATCCAAGCCAAGCCGGTTAAAACCAGTAACAACATTATAAAAAATGAGGTAATTTGCCGCAGTAAATACCCATCTAGAATCTTCATGCTCCAAAGTATAATCACAAGGGGAAAAGATTGCAAGAAAGAAGGACAAAGGTTTTACCCTTTGTCCTTATAAAAAATCCGCCAGATGGCGGATTTTTTATTTAACGGTTGTGGTTGCGTTACGGTTCTTTCCCCATACGCTTTCGCCACTGCCCAATTTCCATGGACGTTCTTTACCATAAGAAATGGTCGAGATACGTTTAGCTTCGATACCGTCTTTAACCATTACAGCTTTAGCTGCATTGGCACGACGTGCGCCCAAGCCCAAGTTATATTCTGTTGTTCCGCGTTCGTCACAGTTACCAGCAATTTGTATCTTGGTATCTGGATGATGCTTCATATACAAAGATTGGCCCAACAAATTGTTTTGTGCATCTTCTCTGATTATTGAAGAATCAAAATCAAAGAACGCGCGTTGTTCGTTCAAATTTGATGGTTCGACAATTTTGTTTGCCCCACCGCATGCTGCCAACAAGCCAGCTACGCCTGCCAACATCATAATTTTTTGCATTTTCATGAAAATACTCCCTTGTGTTTTTTTGGTTCAGGTATTATTTTACATGCTATTGTCTGAAAAATCAAGGAAAAATCTTATGGAAATCAATTCATTACACGACTTATATCTGGCAGGTGTAAAGTGGGAACTTTCTAATTTTGCTTATCCAAAAAAAGAATCAAAACAAGAAAATATTGAACAAAAAATAGTGCACAATACAAAAAATATAATTAAAACTATCGCCCCAATCTCGATGACCGCGGCCCAAGAAATAGTCTGCAACGCAACAAATTTTTCAGAACTGTGCAATACAATTACAGAATTTAATCATCCATTAAAAATGTTTGCAAAAAATACTATTTTGCCGACAATTGGGGAAAAATTACTAATCCTCACTGATTCCCCCTCGTCCGAGGATGATGAATTTGGGCAAATTTTATCTGGCGTATCCGGCGAACTTTTAGACAAGATGTTAAATGCTATTGGACTGGAAAGAAATCTTGTATCAATCTGTCCATTGTTATTCTGGCGAACGCCAGGGGGCAGAACACCAACTGACGAAGAGCTGTCTTTGACCAAACCCTTTGTTGATAAATTTATTGAACTTAGCAACCCAACAGCTGTTTTAACACTGGGCCCATTGGCCGCAAAATATCAATTTAAAAACAATCCTGAATTTCAAATATTTTCAATTCCAAACCCCAGTTATATGATCCTGAAACCAGATTCAAAAAAAATTGCATGGGACCAATTGCAAAAAATGTTGAAAAGTCTGGAATAAATGTCTAGAATCAAACTGTCTAATTATAAAGGAGACCACAATAAAACCAACATTTAACAGAGAATCTCGCCGTGATTTAGGCCCAAGAACAAATAATAAAATTTTTGCAAAAAGTGTTCAGGTAATTTCTGAAACTGGCGCAAATCTGGGCGTAATGCCAACCCCTCAAGCTTTACAAATGGCAATTGATAATGACATGGATTTGGTTGAAATAAATGCAACCAATGTGCCGCCTATTGTAAAAATTATGAATTATGGTAAGTTCAAATATGAACAAAAAAAGAAGGCTTCGGAAGCACGTAAAAACCAAAAAACAAACGAATTAAAAGAAGTTTGGATAAAACCATTCATCGAAGAAAATGATTTAAATATCAAAATGAAAAAGGTATTTGAGTTTTTAGAAGATGGGGACAAAGTTAAAATAGCAGTGATGACAAAAGGTAGTAAAAGAGTACTTGCTATTGGCGCCAGATCTGGCGCAACAACAAACCTTTTTGAGCGCGTTATTCAAATAATAGGTGACAAAGGATTGGTCGAATCTAAATCCAAACCTGATGAAAGAACAAGATCTATAATAATTGCACCTGCAAAATAAAAAAAACCGCCAAATGGCGGTTTTTTATTTTTTACCCTTGGGCGACAAAAATTCTTCAAGCCAATGATTATCTACATTCAAAGATTTTACATCTTTGGCCCCCAACAATTTTTGTTGCAAAGGAATTGTCGTTTTTATCCCTTCTATTATAAACTCATCCAAGGCTCTTTGTGCACGCATTAAACATGCTGGACGATTTTGTGCCCAAACTATTAATTTTGCAATCAAAGAATCATAAGTAGGTGGTATTGCATACCCGGTATAAACCGCGGAATCAATACGTATCCCAAGCCCCCCTGGAGGATTATATGATGTTATCTTTCCAGGATTTGGAATGAACGTTTCTGGGTCTTCGGCATTAATACGAAATTCTATTGCATGTCCATTTGGAATAAGGTTTCCCTGGTTATACCCCAGCTTTTCCCCCTGGGCAATACGAATTTGTTCACGAACCAAATCCACCCCATAAACCATTTCTGTTACAGGATGTTCCACCTGCAATCTGGTGTTCATTTCAAGGAAGTAAAACTTGCCGTCTTTAAACATAAATTCTAAAGTTCCAGCATTTGTATACCCCATTTTTTTCACAGCAGCGCGACAAGTTTCTATCATATCATCACGTTGCTTAATGGTCAGTGCAGCGGCTGGACATTCTTCCATAACTTTTTGATTTTTGCGTTGCAAAGAACAATCGCGCTCACCAAAAACCACAACCCCGCCATGTTTGTCCGCTAAAACCTGGAATTCAATATGTCTGGGATGTAATAGTAATTTTTCCATATACAGGGTATCATCACCAAAACCAGCCTTGGCTTCGCGCTTGGTCATTTGGAACGCTTCGGTCATTTCAGAAGCGCTCATAACTGGTCGCATACCCTTGCCACCACCACCAGCTGACGCTTTTAACATAACTGGGTATCCAATTTTTTTGCCCCATTCCAATGCAGACTCTAATGTATCCACTGCGCCCTCACTACCTGGAACAACGGGCAAACCACATTTTATTGCGGTTTTTTTGGCGGCAACTTTGTCCCCCATTTTGGAAATCATATTTGCATCTGGACCAATCCAAACTAAATTGTGTAATTCAACTTTTTCTACAAAACTAGCGCGTTCAGATAAAAATCCATAACCTGGATGAATTGCATCAGAATTGGTCAACAACGCTGCCGTTAAGATTGCAGACTCGTTAAGATATGAATCTTTTGCTGGACCTGGGCCAATACAAACAGATTCGTCCGCAACATGAATATGTGAAGCCGTAATATCAGACGTAGAATAAACCGCAACGGTTCTTATGCCCATATCACGACATGCACGAATGATTCGCAAGGCTATTTCCCCACGATTCGCTATCAGGATTTTTTTTATGGCTGGCATTTTATTCTATCACCATTAATGGCGTATCAAATTCTACCGCTTGGCCGTCAGAAACCAAAACTTCTTTTACTACACCATCTTTGTCAGCTTTGACTGGATTAAATGTTTTCATAGCTTCTATTAAACAAATTGTATCACCAGTTTTAACTCTCTTGCCGACTTCCGCAAACTGTTTTGCGCCTGGTTCTGGTGCTAAATATGCAACACCAACCATAGGTGAACGAACCGCGTTTATTTCACATGCCGCAGGATCCGCCGAAGTATCACAAGAAGTTTTTGCCAATGGTGTCGCAGGCGTTGGCGCAGGCATTGTTGCAAATGCTGGCGCTGCTATCGCACCTTGGCGTGAAAGATGAACATGTTTACGATAAATGCCAAATAAAAATTGGCGTTCTAAATCAAGTTCGGTAAGACCCATCTCGTCCATAATTTTGGTCATGGCCTTTACTGTTGCGCGAAATGACATCAAGTCTCCTTTTAAAACGTGCAAGACCCATTGTAGCAAATCTGAAATAGATGTCAAGGAACAGGATCATATCCAAAACCACCCCCTGGACGACAGCGTAAAATCCTTTTTATTGCTAACCATGCCCCACGCAGGGCGCCGTGCTTTTCTATGGATTGTTTAGCATATTCACTGCAAGATGGGGTAAAACGGCATATTGCGCGACCACCAAACAAAGGGGATAATCCCAATTGATAAAATTTAATTAATGCCAGGGCTATTTTTTTCATTTGATAATTTATCCAGGGCTTCCTTCATTGTTTCTGTCCCTATTTTCAACGTAGCATCTAAAATTGCCGTCCTGGCTATGACAATATAATCCATTTCTGGACTCATATCCGATTCGCAATCGCGCAGCCAAACCCGCAATAAACGTTTTGCTCGATTGCGATCATGTGCGTGAGCAAACGTCTTTTTAGAAGCAATCAGCCCATATTTTGCATCCCCAGGCCATAATGTTGGACGACTACGAACTATAAAAATAGGCGTTTTAACCACAGGGTCATCTGTGCCGGCTATAAAATCCTTATGTTTTCTTATTGTTTGTCTCATAATACTAATTAGTATAAGATAATAATTGCATTTTGCAAATTCTGCTTTATTATTGCGAAAGAAATTAAAAATAATGGGCTTATTTTGAGGAGATTAGTATGTATAATCGTATTATGAAGATGTTTTCTTCGGACATGACTATTGATTTAGGTACAGCAAACACCCTGATTTATGTAAAGGGTCGCGGCGTTGTATTAAACGAGCCATCTGTTGTTGCTGTTGCTGAAAACCGCTTGCTTGGACGCAAAGAAGTTTTGGCTGTTGGTGAAGAAGCAAAACGAATGTTGGGTCGTACACCTGGCACAATATCGGCTGTTCGCCCATTACGTGATGGCGTTATCGCAGATTTTGAAATCGCCGAAGAAATGATTAAATACTTTATTCGCAAAGTTCACCATCGTTCAATGATGACTGCACCACTTATTATTATATGTGTACCATCTTGCGCAACCCAGGTGGAACGTCGTGCTATCCAAGAAGCCGCGGATGCCGCCGGTGCCCGCAAAGTTTACGTGGTCGAAGAATCAACCGCTGCTGCTATTGGTGCGGGATTACCGATTGAAAAACCTGTCGGATCCATGGTTTTGGATATTGGTGGTGGAACAACTGAAATTTCTGTTATGTCACTTGGTGGGGTTGTTTATTCTAATGCTGTTCGCGTCGCTGGTGACCAAATGGACGCTGATATTATCGATTATGTGCGCAAAAATAAAAATCTGTTAATTGGGGAAGCAACCGCCGAAGATATTAAAAAGAAAATCGGCTGTGCAATCGCACCTAAAGATAAAACAAATGAAAAAAGCCTGAAAATCAAGGGTCGTGATTTAACATCTGGTGTCCCGCGTGAGGCAACAATTACCGAATCCCAAGTGGCCCAGGCACTCAGCCAAACAGTTACTAAAATTATTGATACAATTCGTCATGCTTTGGAATCAACCCCACCTGAACTATCAGCTGACATCGTAGATTATGGTATTGCTATGACCGGTGGTGGCGCATCATTGCGTGATTTGGATATGGCGATTCGCGCTGCAACTGGATTACCCGCATTCTTGGTGGATGAACCGCTTTCATGTGTTGCGCGTGGTTCTGGCAAAATGTTGGATGATTTGGATAAATCCAAACACATATTACAAACTATGTATTAAAATAAGCGCCTTTGGCGCTTTTTTAAAAGTTGAAAGTTGAAATTAAAAATAGTAGCATTCCCCAAAAGGAAAAATTATGGAAGAAAACAAATTATCTTTTGAAGAAGCATACAAACAATTAACGGAATTGGTTAAAAAAATGGAATCTGGCGAATTGCCATTGGCTGATTCGGTTGGGGCATATGAAACAGGAATAAAGTTAAAAGCTTATTGCGAAAAATTACTAAAAGACGCCGAGCTTAAAATAGAAAAATTAAAAACATCCGAAATTTAATGGCCGAAAAATTAACACTTTCACCGATTATGAAACAATATCTGGATATGAAGGCCGAAAATCCAGATGCTGTTTTGTTGTTTCGTTTGGGCGATTTTTATGAGGCTTTTTTCAATGATGCTCGCACAGTCAGTAAAATTTTGGACTTGGTTTTGACCCATCGCGGAACCGATGAACGCGGCAGCGATATCCCTATGTGCGGAATTCCATGGCACGCAGCAGATAATTATTTTGCGCGTCTTGTAAAATCCGGTACCAGCGTTGCGCTGGCCGAACAGATGGAAACCCCTGCCGAAGCAAAGGCCCGTGGACATAAACAAATAGAACGTAAAATCGTTCGTGTTATTACAGCTGGAACATTAACCGATGATAATTTATTAAGTCCGAAAAAATCTAATTTCCTGGTCGCCATCGCGCCAACAGAAACATCTGAATATAGTTTTTCTGGTTGCGATATTTCAACCGGGGAATTTTTTATAGGACAAACTACAAGTATTTTTGATGATATTTTTAAGATTTCCCCTGCCGAAATTATTTATCCCGAAGATTTGGCTGAAACGCCCGAAATAATGCATCTACGTGAATCCTTTTCTACTACACCTGTATACAAAAAATTATATTCCAGGGCTGATATTGATGTAATTACATCAAAACTTTTGCCTGTATTTGGGACACCCTCTCTTTCTGACAGATTGCTCGCGGCTTATTTAAATAATACCCAACGTGGCACGACGCCAGCATTTCGAACCCCTTATCGTTTTGGCGCGGGAAAACAATTATTGATTGATTCGGCATCTTGGAAAAGTTTGGAAATTGATTCTGTATTGAATGATGGTGGCACATGCTTGTTTGATATTTTGGATAAAACACATACGGCGGCTGGTGCACGAAAAATGCGCGGTTTTTTACGACAACTGTCCGGAGATGTCGGCGAAATACGCCGCAGACAAGAACATATCGCTCATTTGTTATTAAACACAGATATCTTTAAATCCATGGGAAATGAGTTATCAAAATTACCCGATGCTGGACGCGCAATAACACGCTTGATTACTGGACGTGGAACACCACGGGATTTACGCGCAGTGTCCGACCTTTTAAATTCTTTGCCAACCGTAAAATCTGTTGGTGAAAAATTGGATCAAAGTTTAAGCGACAAATTCAAAGAAATTAAAACCTTTGATTCGTTTGCTTTGGAATTGCGTAATGCTTTATTAAACAATATCCCCGCTTTTTTTCGCGATGGTGAAATCATTGCGGACGGATTTGACGGTGCGCTTGATAACATGCGGCAAATGGCACACGGCGCCAAAGAAACCATCGCAGCCCTGCAAGCAGAATATATCCAACAAACCGGCATCAATGTTCTTAAGATAAAATTTAATAATATATTGGGTTATCATATAGAGGTTCCAAATGCTCGTGCAGATATTTTGATGAACCCAGAATCCGGATTTATTCATCGTCAGACCATGGCAAATAATATGCGGTTTACAACTGCGCGTTTAATCGACCTGGACAACGATGTTCGGGGAGCAGCTGAAAAAGCCGCGGCAATTGAATCTGAAATCATTGCAAAACTGATTGAAAAAATTCGCAAAATTTCTGATGAACTGCTACAAACGGCGGATTTGTTGGCCGAAACAGATGTATGGATGGCATTGGCAACCGCCGCAACAGAATATAATTGGGTTCGTCCAACAATAACAAATGGCGATGAATTTGAAATAGTTGCCGGGCGTCATCCTGTAATAGAAAGCATATTACAAAAATCTGGAAATCAATTTGTTCAAAATGACTGTGCGCTTGATGATAAAAAAATAGCATTACTAACCGGTCCAAATATGGCGGGAAAATCAACTTACTTGCGGCAAAATGCATTGATAACAATTTTGGCGCATATGGGATCTTTTGTGCCAGCAAAATCGGCAACCATTGGTATTTGTGATCAATTATTTTCGCGCGTGGGCGCATCTGATAACTTGGCTGCTGGACAATCAACGTTTATGGTTGAAATGCAAGAAACTGCAAATATTTTAAATCGTGCAACAAACAAAAGTTTTATTATTTTTGATGAAATAGGGCGCGGAACCGCAACTTGGGATGGAATGGCTATTGCCCAGGCTGTGCTGGAATTTTTAAACGATATTAAACCCAGAACTTTATTTGCGACCCATTATCACGAGCTGACCAAAATTCCACTGAACGCGTTAAAAAATCTGAACGTCCAGATTACAGAGCATAATGATGAAATTATATTTATGCACAAAATTGCACCGGGTGTTGCAAATCGTTCTTATGGAATTCACGTTGCACAAATGGCTGGTATGCCGGACAGCGTTGTATCCAGCGCAACAATGATTTTGGAAAAACTTGAAAATAACGGAAACCATAAACACAATCATGAAAATTTATCGGGGCAGGTGGGTAAAGAAAAAATATCCGATGTCTTTATTGTCAGATCTAAAGATAAAGAATCCCCACAACTATCGCTTTTTGGTAAATGAAAAATTCAGGATTTATTTTACTTGATAAACCAAGTGGTATTTCCAGCCGCGCTGCGGGTGGACGGGTTGCGCGAATGTTTGGCGCCAAAACGTTTGGACACATTGGAACATTGGACCCTATGGCGTCTGGCTTGCTCATAATTGCATTGAATGGTGCAACCAAAGTTATCCCATATATCCCGGACACAAAAAAAGAATACGAATTTTCCGTTAAATGGGGAACTGAAACAGACACCCTGGACGCCAAGGGCCGCATTATTAAACAAGATGACAATTTAAAAATACCATCAAATGAAATCCTCGAAAAAATATGTACTGAATTTATTGGCGAATATGACCAAGTGCCGCCGAATTTCAGCGCTGTGCATATAGATGGGCAACGGGCTTATAAATTGGCATTAGCGGGGGAAAAATTAGATATTAAATCCCGACAGGTTCATATTTATAACCTGAAAAATATAACTAATTCTGAATTTATTGTTGAATGTTCCAGTGGTACGTATGTCCGCTCGCTGGCGCGCGATATTGCAAAAAAGTGCGGGACGATCGCCACCTGCACCGCTATTCGCCGCACAAAAACAAATGGTGTTGATATAAAAAATGCTGTTGCACTTGATTTTCTGGAAAATTTATTTAATAATGGCGGGCGCGCTGCGATAAATGATTATTTGCAGCAAACAGATTTTGGACTGGGCGACATTCCGGTTTTAAATCTGGATAACAATGACTCGGTATTATTCAAGCACGGCGGATTTTTAACCAGATCTGCTTTTACAGAAAATGGTTCTGTTCGTGTTTATTCTGATAAAGAACTTATTGGAATTGGAATAATTGAAAACGGTGTCTTAAAACCAAAAAGGATTATCAATGTCGATTAAAACATTTATTAAAAACATAAAAACCAAAATAATTGCTGACAACAAGGTCAGTGATAAAGATAATGGCGGTTCTGCAACTGCTCAGGTTGCGATTTTAACTGAACGTATTAAAAACCTGACAGAACATATGAAAAACAATCATAAAGACGAACACTCGAAACGAGGTTTGTTATTGATGGTTAATCGTCGTAAGAAATTACTGGCTTATATCAAAAAACGCAACGTAAGCGATTACGAAGCTTTGATTAAAAAGCTTGGTTTGCGTAAATAAATTTAATCCCCTTTATGGGGATTTTAATTTTATTTGCAAATTACAGTTTTTAATTTATAATCAAACAGTAAGAGAAAGAAGATTATTCATTTTTATTTGCACACAGCTGATAAAAACGAATAATTTTTCTCTTACTGAATAAAAATTAAAATAATAACAAGAGGAAAATAATGTTATTCGGTTTACTTGGGGACAAGGCTCCCAAAAATGCCTTGAACAATCCAATCCGTTCAGAAATTGAATTTGGTGGTGAAAAATTAGTATTAGAAACTGGTCGTTTTGCGAAACAGGCGACTGGCAGCATTATGGCCAAAATGGGGGAAACAATGGTTCTTGCGACTGTTGTATCTTCACGCGAAGCCAAAGAAGGCCAAGATTTCTTTCCATTAACCGTAGACTATCAAGAAAAATTCGCATCTGCTGGTCGTATACCAGGATCACGCGATCGCCGCGAAGGCCGTGCATCATTAAATGAAACCTTGATTTCGCGTTTAATTGATCGTCCAATTCGTCCACTGTTTCCTGAAACTTTTACTAATGACACTCAAATTGTCGTTACCTGTTTTTCGTATGACAAGAAAAACCAACCTGATATATTAGCCATGATTGCATCATCTGCTGCGTTGGCTATATCTGGCGTTCCATTTTTGGGACCAATTGGTGCGGCACGCGTTGGTTATGCAAATGGTAAATATTTCCTGAACCCAACAAAAAAAGATATTGAAGATTCCGAATTGGAACTGGTTGTTGCCGGAACCAAAGATGGCGTTTTAATGGTCGAATCCGAAGCAGGGGAGCTGTCCGAAGATGAAATGTTGGGCGCTGTTAAATTTGGTTTTGATGCATTCCAGCCTGTCATTAACGCGATTAATGAATTAAAAGAGAAAGTTGGAAATGCTGCATGGGATGTCGCTGAACGCGCACCAGAATACAAAGCAATGGAATCTGATTTGGAACGCTTTGCTGACCAAATTGGCGAGGCATTAAAGATTTCCGCTAAACAGGAAAGATATGCCGCGTTGGATGCTATTAAAACAGATGCTCGTGCATCAATTGCTGATGCAACTGATTTACAAAAGGCATGGGCCAGCGAAATTATAGAGGCAATTACTGCACGTATTATGCGTCGTAATATATTGGATAAAAAACCACGTATTGATGGTCGTGATTCCAAAACCGTTCGCCCAATCGAGGTTGAAGTTGGCGTACTGCCACGTACACACGGTTCGGCATTATTTACACGCGGCGAAACCCAGGCTTTGGTCACATTAACATTGGGTAATGATAAAGACGCACGTCCTGGTGAATCTTTGGACGGGGCATTTGATGATCGCTTTATCTTGGATTATAACTTTCCCCCATTTTCAGTTGGAGAAATTGGACGTATTGGCGCACCAAAACGCCGTGAAATTGGACATGGAAAATTGGCATGGCGCGCAATCAATCCTATGTTGCCATCCAAAGAAAAATTTGATTACACAATTCGTGCAGTATCCGACATCTTGGAATCCAACGGCAGTTCGTCCATGGCAACCGTTTGCGGAACTACATTGGCTTTGATGGATGGTGGTGTTCCAATGACACGTCCAGTTGCTGGTATTGCAATGGGTCTGATTAAAGAAGGTAAAGAATTCGAAGTCTTGACCGATATTATGGGCGATGAAGATCATTTGGGCGATATGGATTTCAAAGTAACTGGTACTGACAAGGGTGTCACTGCTTTGCAGATGGACATTAAAATCACATCTATTACTTTTGAAATTATGAAACAAGCATTGGCACAGGCAAAAGATGGGCGTATGCATATCTTGGGAATTATGACCAAGGCTATTAAAGCTCCACGTAAAGAATTGTCTGAATATGCACCACAGACCTTTACAATGAAAATAAATCCTGATAAAATCCGTGACGTTATTGGCAAAGGTGGCAGCGTTATCCAAGCACTGACCAAAGAAACCAATACCAGCATTGATTTAACAGACGATGGTACGGTTAAAATTATGGCAACTGATAAGGCTGACGCTGAAAACGCAATGGCACGCATCAAAGAAATTACTGCTGAACCAGAAGTTGGTCAAATCTATGATGGCACAGTATCCGGATTAAAAGATTTTGGTCTGTTCGTTAAAATTATGAATGGAAATTTTGAATCATTGGTTCATATTTCTGAGATAACCGGCGAACGTCTAAACAAAATAGAAGACGCTAAAATAAAAGAAGGCGATAAAGTATTTGTAAAATACTTAGGCGTGGATAAACGTGGGAAAACCCGTCTGTCTATGGTCGGAATTAATCAAAAAACTGGCGCCGAGGAGAAGAAATAATGGATATGAAAGCATTAATGGACCAAGCCAAGCAATTGCAAAGCAAGGTTTCCGATGCCCAAGAACAATTGGGAAAAACCAGTGTCAAAGGTATCGCTGGTAATGGTATGGCCATTGTAGAAATGAGTGGTAAATACGATCTGGTTAAGCTAACATTGAATCCAGATTTAGTAAAAGAAGATTTGGAAACAATAACTGCTTTGATTTCTGCTGCATTTAACGATGCTAAATCCAAGGCAGATGATTTGATTGATAAAGTTATGTCCACCGCAACGGCTGGAATGCCAATGCCTGAATAATGGTTTTGGATGATTAGCTCAGTTGGTAGAGCATCTCGTTTACACCGAGAGGGTCGGGGGTTCGAGTCCCTCATCATCCACCAGATATAAAACACTCCGCAAGGGGTGTTTTTTATTTATTTTTTTATTCTTTTTATTATGACTTAATTGTGATAAAATTATTATCTGAAACATAAAACAAAAGGATGAATTATGTTAAAAAAAATATCAATGGTTGCATTGTTAATATCTGTATGTACGGCTGCATCTGCTTTTACAATATTTAATAAACCCGCTAATACAAAGCTTACCAAAGCTGTTACTGCTGCTGAAAAAAACGCTACAAAAAAAGACACAGCCAACAAATCATGCAGTTGCGACACTGCTGCATTAGAAGGCAAAATTAAAGAACTTCGGGATAATTTGGACGACATGAAAAAAGACTATCCTGATACAGGAACCATACAAAAAGAGATGCGGGCAATGAAGGACGACTATAATAACCAAATTAAATTTATCAATAACAACATTGAATCTATCAATAAAAAGCTTGGTGAAATACAAAGCCATTTATGATTAAAGACGACATTGCAAAATGTCGTCTTTTTAATTTTATCCCGCCGCCCATTTGGGCGATTTTTTATTCTGATAGGTTTTTAAACTCACCGCGGTCCAGCATTGCTGCAATTTCATGATGTTTTGTTTTCTTTGCACTGGTCATAGGCAACTCATCTTCGGTTATTGCAAAATGGCTGACCCATTTATATGGTGCAATTGTCAAATTTGATGCCTTTAATAACAGGGCAATTTTTGCAACGGTGGTTCCTGGCTTTACTTGAAACACTCCATAAGCAACAACTTTATCATTTATAATGCGTTCTAAAACAGCCGCAGACAATATTTCATCATTTTGCAAATACAAGTCTTCAAGTTCTTCGGGATAAACATTTTTACCAGATTCCAGAACAATAACTTGTTTTTGACGTCCCTTGATTACCAATCGTTGTTTTCTATCAAATTTTCCAAGATCCCCAGTTTTAAACCAGCCATCTTCGAATGCTTCCTTGTTAGCTTCATCATTTCCAATATAATGTGGCATAACCAAGTTTCCACGAACCCAAACTTCGCCGATACCTTCTTTGTTTGGATTATGAATTTTAATTTCATTGCCTGGCAATGGTCCAGCATAATAAGTTTTTCCATTTGCCAATTTAAATTTAAAATTAAAATTTGCTGGACCCGTTGTTTCGGTCAATCCATAACAATCACCAACAGCAAAACCCAAACTTTCAAAAAACTTACGTACTCTTGGTTTTAATGTTGCCCCTGCGGAAATCAAAACCTTGACCCGTCCGCCAAAGATATCATGAATTGGTTTGGTTACTTTTTTTACCAGTCCGCCAAGACCGATAAATTTTAAAACTCCGCCCATTCTAACAATGCTTCGTACCAAAATATATGCATGTTTTTCTTTTAACCCGTCTATGATTTTTTTATAAAAGCCTTCCCATATTCTGGGAACTGCCGGTATAACCTCAGGCTTATATTTTTGAAAATCTTTTAAAAATTCTTTTGGATTTAATACTGGCTGCAATAATAGCGAACATCCTAATGAAATAGGGGATATAATATTTATAACCACACCATAAATGTGATACAGCGGCAAAAATCCATAAAACATGTATTCTTTGTGTATTACAGGGCTAT
>JBAYXF010000003.1:0-48019 GCA_041673665.1 Alphaproteobacteria bacterium
CCTGGATTCTTTGGGCGGCGTGTTGGGAATGTCCAAATTAATAGAAACTAATTTTGGTAAAAAACCGATGTGTCTATATGATGGAAATATTCCCGCCTACCAGGATTTTTTGCCAGGTCGCGATGATTTAATTTATGTTGGAAAATTACCAGAAACGTTTCATGCGGATTTGTTAATTTGTATTGATTTTGCAGATTCAAATAAACAGTTTGGTGATTTTAAATCGGATGTTTTTTCACACAGTGATTTTATAATAAAAATAGATCATCATCCAAATTCTGAAAAATTTGGTGATATAAATATAGATGATGAAACTGCGTCTGCCGCAACGGAAATAATTTATGATATTGCACGCATAGCGGGTTGGGAAATTGACGAGGATGCGGCAAATTGTTTATTAGCTGGTATAATTCATGATACTGGAACGTTTAAATGGATTCGTAATTCTGTTCCTTTGCGAGTAAGTGCAGATTTATTGGATTTGGGCGCATCAATGGGGATGGTTTTGGAAGAAATGAACTCGGCGCCAAAAAAACATGTAATGGCATGTAGTCGTTCAATTGCAAATGCAGAGTTTTATGGGAATTTAGCAATAGCGGTAATTCCACGTACAGATTATAAAAATTTAGATGGCAGTGCAGTAGAAGTTTTGGATTCTTTGCGTCGTATTCCAGGTATAGAATATTTTGTTCTTTTAACACAAGCGCATGAAGATAAAATTCATATTTCTCTCCGTGCACGAACAAAGCCCGTTAATGAAATTGCAACAAATTGTTTTTCTGGTGGTGGGCATAAATTAGCCGCAGCTGGGATTTTTCACGGCAGTTTAGAAGATGCTAAAAAAGCAGCTATAGAAGCTTTTTCAAAAATTTAAATTTTACCCGCGCTGCCCATTACATTTATATTTTTGTCTTTATAAAGTTCTGTCATTTTGTCGCGGGCAACAGATAAATAAGTTCGTGGATCAAAATTTTCTGGATTTTTTGTTAATGATTCTCGGACCCCGGCGGTAAATGCAAGACGTGCATCAGAATCAACATTAATTTTACAAATATTCATTTTGCGTGCAGCTGTCAACTGATCTTCGGGAATTCCACGTGCACCCGCAATTTTCCCGCCAAATTCATTTATTTCGGTAATCAGGTTTTGTGGTACAGATGATGCGCCATGTAAAACCAGTGGAAAATCAGGCAATTGTTCTTGGACTTTTTCTAAAATATCAAAACGTAATTTATCTGTTGGGGATTTCATTTTATATGCCCCATGCGAAGTGCCGATTGATATAGCCAATGAATCAACCCCGGTTTGTTCGACAAATCGAATGACATCATCTGGATTTGTATAACATGTTTTTTCAACTTTTAATTCGTCTTCTATCCCGACTAATGCGCCCAGTTCAGCCTCTACCGAAACTCCATATTTATGTGCATAATCTGCAACTTTTTTTGATATGTCTACATTTTCATCAAATGGTTTGAACGAGGCGTCAATCATAACTGACGAAAATCCCATATCAATACAATCTTTGCAGATATCAAAATCCGCACCATGATCCAAATGCAGGGCGATTGGAATTTTTAACCCATGTACGGCCGCACTAACCATTGCCATTAAAATTTCCGGGCCGGTATATTTTCGTGCACCATTTGATACCTGTAAAATAACGGGCGATTCGGTTTGTTCACACGCGGACAGAATTGCTTGTAATTGTTCCAGATTGCTGAAATTATATGCGGGCACTGCGTATCCGCCATGCAGAGCACGTCCCATCATTTCATTAGTATTTACCAAACCAAGTTTTTCGTATTTCATGTAAATTATTATATCATATTTTTATAAATAAATAAATCTTGACAATGAGCATAAAAGTCCTATAATTTTGTCAAACAACAAAAAGGGTTGCTTATGAAAAAACTAATTTTGCCTTTCACTGCGGTTGCTATTTTGGCCGGATGCGGGGGTTCTTATAATCATTATGAAAAAAATGAAACTTATACTCAAGATGGTTACGACTGCATTGTAGAAATTAATGAAGAAGGTGCAATCAATCATGCAAACACAGATAAAAGCGATAGCACAGTTTATCCAAATACATCTTGTGGGGAATTGTTGAATAAAAAATCAGAAGCTGCTGCACCAGAAGCTCCAGCTGTCCCAGTTGTTGCCAAAGTTGTTCTTGCTGAACCACAACCAACAACTACAACAATCCGCAGTGTAAAACGTGTTTATTTGCGTAATAATTGCAAAGCTTCTTATGGTACTTGGTGTGAATAATAAGAAACATTACAATAAAAGATCCCGCGGCTAGTTGCGGGATTTTTTTATACATCTAAATCTTTTACAAACCTGGCGTGTTCGGTTATGAATTTGAATCGGAACTCGGGCTTTTTCCCCATTAATTCTGTTATCAGTGTTCTTGTTTTTTCGGCGTCTTCTGCACCATCTTCGGTTTTCGGTGGTAATTCAACACGAATCAATCGACGTGTTTTTGGACTCATTGTGGTTTCTTTTAATTGATTTGGCATCATTTCGCCCAAACCTTTGAATCGGCTGATTTCCAGTTTTTTACCCTTGTACTTGGTTGCCTTTAATTCTTCTAATTCTTCATCCGTATCAACATAAATCGATTCGGTTCCGTGTGTTAATTTATAAAGAGGTGGGCAAGATAAATACAAATGTCCGCCATGAATTAACTGTGGCATATCACGATAAAAGAAAGTCATCAGCAGTGATGCAATATGTGAACCATCAACGTCAGCATCGGTCATTATAATAATTTTTTCATATCTTAATTTTGATTCATCCCAATCTTTGGCAGTCCCAGCGCCGATAATATCGATTAATTCACCCAGTTCTTTGTTTGCGCTAAATTTTTCATCACTGTTGCTCATAACGTTCAGAACTTTACCTCGCAGGGGCATAATAGCCTGGGTCGCGCGATCGCGCGCTTGTTTGGCAGTGCCGCCAGCCGATTCGCCTTCGACTATGAATAATTCTGTTCCGGCAATACCATGTTTAGAACAATCTGCCAATTTTGCCGGCATACGTGCACGTTTTGTTGGTGTTTTGCGTGCGATATCTTTGACCGCTTTGGTTTTAATACGCGCATTTGCCAGATTTATTACAAAATCTAATAAAGCATTTGCGGTTTTGGGATCAGATGCCAAGAATATTTCCCACGGATCAGAAACCGATTTTTCTGTATAGCGTGCAATTTCTGGATTGCTTAATTTTTCTTTGGTCTGGCCCAAAAATTGTGGGGCTTTATAAAACACAGATAATAAAACAGCGGCGGAATCAAAAACAT
Source organism: Alphaproteobacteria bacterium (assembly GCA_041673665.1). GTDB lineage: Bacteria > Pseudomonadota > Alphaproteobacteria > Rs-D84 > Rs-D84 > WRCA01. The sequence continues at coordinate 3,308 of JBAYXF010000003.1, forward strand.
CCTCGGCGGTAATTATATTGCCAGATTTTATGCCCGCTTTTTCTGCATAATTTTTCAAGCCTTTGGTAATAGCACTGCGAAATCCGGATTCATGGGTTCCCCCATCAATTGTTGCAATAGTATTACAATAGCTGGCGAAAAATCCGTCATCAGAGGCCGCGCCATTTTCATCAGTTAAAAAAGTTAATGCCCATTCAACGCGAAACCCGGTGTCTTCGGACCAATCTGTATTGCCTGCAAAAACTTTTGGCAGTATTTGTGGTTTTTCCGCTGTGGTTTCAGCCATACGATCTGCAACGCCATTTGGATAATAGAAAGTTGCAGTTGCTGGTAAATTCATATCTTCGGTCAGCAAATCTGATGCGCAATTCCATTCAACACGAACCCCGCGCGACAGATAAGATTTTGCGCGTGCTAAACGGTAAATTTTTATAGGTTTGAACACGGCGTTTGCACCAAAAATTTGATCATCCAACGTAAAGCGAACGCTGGTTCCCTGTGTCTTGGTGGTGTCCCCCCGTTCAATTGGCCCCAGTGATTTCCCACGTGAAAATTTCTGAGTCCAAAAATATCCGTCCTTAGCAACGCTGACAATTGTTTCAGCAGATAAAGCATTTACAACAGCTGCACCAACACCATGCAACCCACCACTGGTTTTATAAACATCATTATTAAATTTTCCGCCCGAGTGCAGTGTGGTAAATATTATTTCCAGCGCGGATTTGCCGGGGAACTTTGGATGTTCGCCCACGGGAATTCCACGACCATCATCGGTAATTTCAATAGTTTTGGAATCAATTAACGAAACCGTTATTTTTTTGGCGAATCCCGCAACCGCTTCGTCAATAGCGTTATCAATTATTTCAATCGGCAGGTGGTGCCAGGCTTTTTCATCCGTACCACCAATATACATGCCGGGACGTAGACGAACAGGCTCTAAGCCTTCTAGAACCTGGATATCAGATGCGTCATAAGAGTTTTGGGTTTTATTTGCCACGGCGAACAGCTTAGCGGAAAAATAAAAACATTTCAAGTGACTTGATTTTTTTATGTATATCATTATATTCTAAATCACTATGAGCAAGAATCCTTATGAAATTTTAGGCGTTGCAAAAAACGCATCTGACGCGGATATTAAAAAGGCTTATCACAAGCTGGTTATGAAGCACCACCCCGATAAAAACCCTGGGGACAAGGCATCAGAAGAAAAATTCAAAGAAGTTAATAATGCCTTTGATATTTTAAAAGATCCACAAAAACGTGCGGCATTTGATCAATTTGGCGAAGCGGCCTTTGCCGGCGGCAATGGGGCATCTGCGGGTGCGGGTGGTTTTGGCGGAAATCCATTTGGGAATATGGGTGGGGGCGCTTTTCATTTTGATATGGGCGGCGGCGGAATGGAAGACATTATAAAAGAAGCCATGAAGTCTTTTGGAATGGGCGGTTTTGGAATGGGGGATGGCGCTGCAGCAGAGCAGGCCGGACGCGATATGCTGCATGAAATCTCAATTTCATTAAAAGAGGCGTATCTTGGAAAAACCGAAACAATAAAATTTACCAGCAATGTTAAATGTGAAAAATGTGGCGGATATGGAACGGCTGATGGTAAACCTGCGCCAGTTTGTAAAACTTGTGGCGGATCGGGCGCCGTTCGTACGCGTCGTGGACTGTTCGCAATGGAATCCGTTTGCCCAGATTGTAATGGTTTGGGCCGCAAAATTTCCAAAAAATGTAACGCTTGTGATGGAACGGGTACAACACAAAAAAGACGAGAAATCAATGTTAAAATCCCAGCCGGAATCCAAGATGGTGCCAGAATTCGTTTTGCGGGCCAGGGCGAAGCAGGCATGATGGGCGCGCCCGCTGGCGATTTCTTTGTTGATGTTCATATTTCGCCAGATGCGAAATTTACACGCGTGGGGCGTGATTTGTTGATGCGCGAAAGTGTTCCGTTTTCTACGCTTGCGCTGGGCGGGGAAATTGAAATAGAAACACTGGATGATAAAAAATTGGGTGTGAAAATTCCAGGCGGAACCCAGGTTGGCGAACGTATGCGTGTTCGTGGCCGCGGTTTCCCGGGTGGGGATTTATTTATAGAAATTGCAACCGAAGTTCCAACGAAGTTAACAGATAAACAAAAGAAAGCGCTGGAAGAATTCGCCGGCGCGAGCGGAAAAAAGAAACACGGATTTTTTTAATCTTCTTCTTTTGCTGGAATTTCGCCATTAGCAGACAGCAAAATTGCAACCCATCTGGTTTTATCAAATTGTGCGGTTATTATAAATATTGTCATTAATAATGGTACGCTGAAAAACATTCCGATTGCGCCCCATATCATTCCCCAAAAGATCAAATTTATTAAAATAGCAAGTGTACTGATGTTTAATGTTTTTCCAGTCAGTTTTGGTTCTATGATATTCCCTAGCAAAATTTGTATTATTACTAAACCGCCAGCAACCAGCAATGGTGTTTGTAATGTGTCGGCTGTAATTAATGAATAAAATAATGGCAGCGCAGTTGAAACAATTGCACCAAATGTTGGAATGTAGTTTGTAATAAAGACTACAAACGCCCAAACCCCAGCAAATTCAATGCCAAGATATTTAAGCCATAAATAAGCCAATATAGATGTTGCCAGGGAAATAGCGGTTTTCATAAACATATATTTTTTCATATTGGCAGCAATCGAATTAAGAATGAAATTTATCTTTTTTAATTTGCGATTATCTGGAAACAAGTGCGATATTTTCTTTTTGAATGTACTTTGTTCTATAAACATAAACAGCATATAAACCAAAACCATTCCGAACGACAAAACTGCATTCCCCAAAGACATACCAATGTTTGCAGCAATAACAGTAAAGTCAGGTAAAGAAGATGGGTTAATTCTTATCCCTAGTGCATCAGATAGATAATTAACCAAAGTTATCATGCTAGATTGTATTTCGGGCAGACGAGAGGAAAGCTCTGTAAACATGGGTCTAATCTGTGTTGAAAATGCAAAAACAAAAATAATTAATGTAGCAATAGATAATAAGAAAGCAGTTACATCAAAAGTTTTGCATAAGGTAAGACCAGATTCTTTACAGGGTAATAATTTTCTATAATATGCAGAAATCGCGTTTGTCAGATACCATAAAAAAGCCGCGATTATTAAAGGGATAAATACAGGTTTGCCCAAAACCAAAACAACCAAGGTCCCAAGAAAAAGTATAAGTCCGTTCATAGTTCTTCCTTATTTAACTTCGACAATTTGTATTTGTTCGTTTGCCACCATTGTTTGTTTTGGTGTGTGTATCAATACAAACAATATTCCAATTATAGCAATAAAATTCAATAAAACAGCAACGGTTGCATATCCTTTGCCCAGATTATTTTGTAATTTCTTCCATCCTAGTAAGAACAGCATAAGCAATAATGAAATTATGTAGAATACAATCATAGCGTTGATATTGTTTGCCATCATTATTCCCCCCACGGTAACGGAAAACAAAAAGGCAATAATTGTATTTATTGGTTTTTTAATTATCCAACTAATCAACGTATCAAATGCTTTGACCCGTGTTTTTAAAACAGGGGTAATTTTTTTATTATCCGGCAGTAAAAAACCAGAATACCAGAATAAGCTTATTCCTAATGGAATAGACATCCATAATTTCCATGACGGGATATTTTGGGCACGACCACGACGACATAACCCCTTTATTTTTAATATTCCATTTGCGATAAAGAAAATTGTTAATAATCCAAAGATTGTAGATGTTATTATAGCCATGTTAAAATTAGTCAGCTTATATATATAAATCGACATAAATCCAATTATAGCAAGTAATGTTAAACTGATTAAATTTTGGGCAGTATTAAGCATAATAAAGCTTTTGCGATCCAAAGGGGTTTTTGGGGTCCAATGTATAATTTTATAAACAGAAAACGCCGATATAAATAATATTCCGATAACTGATATAATATAAGAAATGTCAAATAATTGTATTGAAAACAGAAAATTCATCAAGAGTAATAAAGGAATTATTAATGCCGCGAACAGCCCTGTAAATTTTAATGGGGCCCATAATAACCAGTTTAAAAGAATTGATTTTTTATTATCTGAAGTTTTATGTTTCTTTGGCATTTTGTTTCCCTCTTGCTCTCTCTAATTTATTCTATCATAATTTCGCCTTTGGATAAAGATGTGATTGCTGTTGGCGATACTAATTTTGTAAACTTTTCTTGGTGCGAAATAAATAGAAATGTAGTCTTAGCAGACATTTCAAGTATAATTTTGGCAAATAATTTTTGTGCTGTTGCGTCTGCGCCAGAATCTGGTTCGTCCAAGATTGCAAGGCGTGGTTCGGTCATCAGTAATCGCAAAAACATTAATCTTTTACGTTCCCCGCCTGAAAAACCAACATTTACACTGCGGTTTAACCATTCTTTTGGAATGTCCAGTTTTGTGCGTGCGATTTCTAGTTTTGATAAAAATTCGCCCATAGATAAATCTTTGCCGGTTTGAAAATGATGATGCGCAACCAAGGAATGTTTTAAAAAACTTACTATGGTAAGTCCACTAATTTCAGGAACATTTTGTGAGCCGATGAAAATTCCCATTAATGCACGTGTCGTTGCGTTTTCATTTGTAATGTCGCGGCCATCAAAAAGAATTTTACCAGATTTAATTTTGTATTCAGGGTTGCCAGCAATTATTTGTGCCAGGGTTGTTTTTCCCGAACCATTATGACCATGTAATAAATGGCGAGCGCCACTTTCAACATTTAAGTTGATATCACTTAATAATTCTTTGTCGTCAAATAATGCAGTAAGATTTTTTATTTCAAGTAAGTTCATGTTATTTACTCCTGGCTTTTTAATGCCATTTGAATCAGTTGTTTGCTTTCTACTAAAAATTCCATTGGCAATCTGGAAATTACAGGTGCAGCCATTCCCCCGACAATTAATGCGGTTGCTTCGTCTGTGGACATTCCCGCCATTTCAAGGTAAAGCAGGGCGGCGGCATCAATTGCGCCCGTGGTTGCTTCGTGGCTTTGGTCATTTTCACAATTTCCCAAAACAATGGTTGGCAAAGTATTTAATACAGCTTGGTCCCCGATCATTCTGCTGTCGCATTTGCTTGCGTTTTTTGCGCCCTTTATATCTGTTCCAAAAGAAACCAATGAACGAAAAGTTTGTTTAGATGTTTCCAACGCAATACCATAAGAAACTATGTTGGATGTGGTTTCGTTTGCGGCGTGAATCATTTTTGTTCCTGTGTCGGCTTGCTGAATGTCGCGTGTAATAGAAAGCGAATAAAAGTCGCTGTGTGCGCCAGCTCCTGCTAAAACAGAAGATGGGTACTTCCAAGTTTTTGCGCTGCCGATTTCAACCTGGGTCCATAATAATTTTGCATTTTTTTCAACCCGCCCACGCTTGGTTACGAAATTATAAATATTGTTTGCCCAGTTTTGGACCGTGGCATATTTTACAACTGAATTATCTATAGCAACAATTTCTACAACCCCGCTGTGTAACTGATGATTCAGGCGACGTGGTGCGCTGCATCCTTCTAGATAAGATAGCTGGGCACCTGTATCTGCAATTATTAATGTGCGTTCAAATTGTCCTATTTTTGCGGTTTCAATTCTGAAATAGCTGGCTAAATCAATTGGGCATTTTGTGTTTGGCGGAACATAAACAAAAGTCCCATCTGAAAATACGGCTGCATTTAATGCTGCGAAAAAGTTATCGTTTGATGATACAACAGTGCCCAGGTATTTTTTTACCAAATCTGGGTATTTTTGTGTTGCTTCGGAAAAAGGTAAAAATATTATACCCAAACGTTTAAGTTCTTCGGTATAACTGGTATTGACGGATTTAGAATCAATAACTAAATCTGTCGCCATTCCCAGCAGAGCATTTTGCTCTTTGATTGGCAGTCCCATTTTTTCATATGTTTCTTTCAGGTCAGAATTATCAACGGGTCCAGATTCATGAAAATAATCCAGGGCATTATAATCAATAGGATCATAATCTATCTCGGCCCAATGGGGTTCTTTCATTTTTTTCCAAATATCAAATGCTGCCAGTCGCCAATCGGTTAACCATTTTGGCTCTGCGCGTTTTTTAGAAATTTCTAAAATTGTTTGTTCAGACAGCATTTAATTATCTGTTGCTAATCCACGTGCCTGACTTAGCAGCGTTATTGTTTGTCCTAATAAACCATCTGAAAAAGCAACCGCCAATAATCCTTCGGAATCTGTTTTTGCAATATGGTCAAGAAAATTAGATGCATGATCAATATACGTATCGGTTGCTTGGGAAATGGCAGAATCAAGTTTTATTGCCTGGCGAATTTGTTCCAATACGTATGGATTTTTTGAATATTCATCCATTAATCCGCCGGCCCATTGCCACAAAGGGTGTTCGGGTGTTTCCCTTTGTTTTATTCCAATCCCAGCAGTTATTGGTATCAGTTGTTGTAATAAATTTTGGTAAACTATTTCTGCGTTTTGAGCAATTGCGCTGGCAACTTCTTTGGATTTAAGAGCATTTTGCATTTTTATAATTATTGCTGCCATGGCGGCCAGTTTTGAATTTAATGAACTGAGTTTCTTAATTAAAAGTATAATCATGATAAAAAGCAAAAAACCAAATCCGGCAGATATTACAGAAAAAATTTCATAGTTCATGTGTATATTCCTTTTGTATGTGATTCTAACATAATTTTTATTAATCGCAAATCACTAACAATAAGACGACTATTGTCTTGACGACGATTCGCAAAAATTGCTACAATATAGAAGATATCATAATACAAAAGGAAGGATGATGTTCCGAAAGTTCTTTATTTTCGCTCTTTTTGCGACGGCATGTGGATATGTTTTTGCAGCCGATACATATAATAATTGCTATGACACCCAGCAGATGCAACAACAGGTTTGGCCGGCCCCCGGATCAGAGGCTGATGTTCAATATAATTCAGCCGGCGAAGAAGGGGTTGCTCAAAATAATAATAATGCCCAGGGATATCGTATTGTTTCTAAAAGTGGGACAGGGTTGGTGATTGAAAATAATTTGAATATTGACAGTAAACGTGGTGGTTTCGCATATGCTGGGGGTGCAGATTTAACTCATCCTTATCAGGCACCATCAGGTTTTAATATTTTTGAATCCCAGGCAGAAATGCCATTGATGCATACAGAAATGATGGAAGATGATGGTGGGTCTATTTTGGCGATTTCCAGGTCTAATAAAACCCAGCCAAAAAATACACCAACTATTGCAAAAGTAACAAATGACGAAGCTGCTGCCAAGATGGAATATTTGGATAATGATAATAATTTTGAAGTAGAATCAGAAGAAGTTACTAATACAACGTCTAATGAAATTATTGCGGCATCTTCGTCCTCGACCCCTGGTCAGGTTCGTAGTTGGGTTGTTGCGTCGGGACAAACTTTGCGTGAAATTTTACAAGATTGGTGTGATAAAGAAGGTTGGGATTTGGTGTGGAATACTTCGCGCGAATATCCAATCCAAGCATCTGCTGTATTCAAGGGACGTTTTATGGATGTATCCAGTGCACTGATTCGTAATTTTAGTCGTGCAACACCAATACCTTATGCAAAATTCTTCAAGGGGAATCGTGTATTGGTTATAACAACAACAGAAGAGTAAAAAAATTGCAAATAATAATTGGCAATAAAAAATGTTTGCCTAAATTGTTAATTGCCGTAAGATATATCAGTAGGAAAATATAGTATGAAAAAAATAATTGTTATCGGTTCTTTATTATTTGCTCTTTTCCTAGTAGGTGGTTGTGCCAAAAAAGATTCTGCCCAAGTTGCAGCAGCGGTTGATCAAGATTTTATAAATGCTTATGACGCTTTTGAAATGTCCAGAAACCCCAAGGCAAAAATATCAACCGACACAATTTCTACTAGCGAGGGCGTTTGGCTTGGTAACAGCAGTACTGTATTGGATCATAAGAATACATTGCCAAAAGAATTTGAAACAGATGCCGGTATTACAATTATGCTGGGGAAACAGGTAAGCCTGCAAGTTTTGGCGAACAATATTTATTCTATTACCGGAATTTCTTTAAAAATAGACAGTCAGATAAACGATGAAAAATTAAAGAAAACGATGAGTGTTGCGTATACTGGGAAACTGTCAGGATTGTTAAACCAGGTCGCAACAGATATGGATTTGCTGTGGTATTATGATAAAAGCAGCATAGTATTTTACGAAACAGAAACAAAAACATTCGCTTTGTTTGCATTGGGAACAGATGTTACTTATCAGTCTGCGATTCGTACAGACGATGGAAACCAAGTATCAATGGAATCTAATTTGCACGAATGGGAAGAAGTTGAAAAAACTTTGGAATCTATAATTGGTGACAATACTGATTCTAAATTCAAGGTTTCACGTGCGCTGGGAACAATAACCGTTACCGCGCCCCCGTCCGTTTTAAACCGTGTCGGGGAATATATTGAAAAACAAAACAAACGTTTATCCCAACTGATTACAATTGATGTCAAGGTTTTACAGGTTTCAATTCAAAATGCATCAGCGTTTGGGTTAAACTTGACCGCGGCAATTAATTCAGCATCTGGATTAACCCTGGCTGCAAATTCAAAGAATAATTTGGGACTTACAGATTCCAGTTCTATGAGTATTGCTGTTTTGGATTCAAATACTTTCGGTGCGTCTAATGGCTCTTTAACCAGTATCGAAGGCAGTACCGCTTTGATTACCGCATTGGCCAGCCAAGGTAAAGTATCATTGGTTACAAATGTTGGTGTTACAACCCGTAATAATCGTATCGCTCCTGTTTCTAATACAAAAACAACGGGATACATAAAACGATTCGAATCGCGTAACTTTACAACGGTTGAATCAAGTACTGTGGACCAGGAAGATTTGGAAACTGGATTTTCTATGCAGCTTTTACCAAATGTTTTGGAAAATGGTAAAGTTTTATTGATGTTCAGAATGTCTATTCGCGAGCTAATAAATATGCGTTCAGAAACAATTGGCGAAGTTGTATTGCAATTGCCCGAGGTTGAAGAACGCAGCTTTATGCAGGAAGTTATTATGGAATCAGGCCAGATTTTGGTTCTGTCCGGATTTGAACGTCAAAGTAATAACGATACCAGATATGGACTTGGGGATGCTGACTTTATGGCATTGTCCGGTTCGCGTGATACTACGGCCCAACGTGATGTGTTGGTTGTTATGTTAACTCCTCAGGTCCTGGTCAGTCCAATGGATGCAGAAAGAAATATTCAGCAACATTGGGGTGCCCCATTAAATTAAAAAAATAAATAAAAAAAATAAACTCCGCATAAAGCGGAGTTTTTTTATTAAGAACTAAATCTTATTTCATTGCGTTTAATTTTTTAGTCAAACGAGAAACTTTGCGTGATGCACGTTTCTTTGGCATGATTTTGCCGGCAGCTTTCATAATTTTGCTGACTGCTGTGCGTAATGTGGTTGTTGCAACTTCTTTGTCGCCAGATTCTATGGCCTTGACGGCTTTTTTAGTATATGTTTTAACCTGAGTTTTACGGGCAGTATTGACCGCGTTTTTCTTTGCTGTTACCAAAATTCTTTTTTTGGATGATTTGTGATTTGCCATTTGATTATTTCCTTTTATTATCTTTGGTTTTGCGTTATTTTACATTCAGAATAAAGGAAATGCAAATGATTTATATAATTTTATTACTTGTTTCGTATCTGTTGGGCAGTATCCCATTTGGTTGGTTGCTGATTCGTATAATGGGCAAGGGCGATATCAGAAATATAGGCAGTGGCGGAACCGGCGCAACAAATGTTGCACGTGTTCTAGGATTGGGTGGATTTGTAGGTGTTTGGGTTCTGGATATGGTCAAGGCAGCAGCAGCAGTATGGATTGGCACACATTTTGTTTCCCCTGTATTTGGGGCTTTGTGTGGATTTATTGCGATTGTCGGACATTGTTTCCCAGTATGGTTAAAATTCAAAGGCGGCAAGGGTAACGCCAGTATGTTCGGTGTTTTATTAGCTATAAATCCATTAACGTTTTTAGTAATTGGTGTTGAATGGTTATTAGTAGCGGCAACAACAAAGTATTCCAGTTTGGGTGCAATCGTTGGATTTCTAGTAATGCCTTTGTTGGGATTTACAATTGGGTTTGATATGGGGTTGGTATTTGTTGCTATTGCTGCACTGTGTTTATATCAACATCGTGCAAATATAAAAAGATTATTATCCGGCACAGAATCAAAAATGCAAATGGATCCAAAAAAGTTGATAGCTGCTTTGGTGGTGGTTGGCTTGTTGGTTTTGGGACTTGTAATCGCGATCAATGCATGATTTGTTTAATAAACTTTTAATTCTTCGTACGCCTGGCATTGGTCCGGTTAAATATAATGCTTTGATACAAAAATTTGGTTCGGTTGATGCAGCTGCCGAATCGTTGAACGCTGATATTGAATTTTCCGATTCGATAAAACGAGAAATGGATTTGGCCGAATCGTTGGGAATTAAATATATCTGTGATGATGAATCGTTTTATCCAAAGCTTTTACGTGAAATAAAAAATCATCCACCTGTTTTATCTGTTCGTGGAGATATAAATACATTATCAAAAAAATCTGTTGCTATGGTTGGTACCAGACACGCATCGGCTGCGGGACTTTTGTTTATGGAAAATCTGGCAAATGATTTTGTAAATCATGAATATGTGGTTGTATCGGGAATGGCAATGGGAACAGATACTGCAGCGCATACGGGCGCTTTGCGTGGTACGGGGGATTTGCAAACGATTGCGGTACTGGCGGGTGGGGCGGATTATATTTGGCCACTTGAAAACGAAAGATTGTATAACTATATAATACAACGTGGCGCGGTAATCAGTGAAATGCCAGTTGGCAGCAAACCAATCGCAAATAATTTTATTCAACGAAATCGATTGATTGCTGGAATTTCTGAAAAATTAATATTGGGTGAGGCAGATTTAAAGTCAGGCAGTATGACAACTGCTGGATTTGCATTGGATTACGAACGCCCGGTGTATGCAATTCCATCACATCCATCAGATGAACGCGCTGCGGGTCCGAATCGGTTGATTAAGCAAAAAAAGGCGATTTTATGTCAGGGCAGGGACGATTTTTTCCAAAATGACGCAAAAAAGGAAAATAAAAAATTATCCCCAAAAAATGATAGCGAGCTGTTGGATAAGATAGGAATAATTCCAGTTTCGGAATCTGTATTGACGCAACTTGTCAAAAAAAGCGTATCAGAAATTAAATGTGAATTAATAATACTAGAACTGAGCGGAAAAATTAAAAAAACAGATATGGGTTATGTAAAATTATAACGCCTTTAATGTCAATACAGTGTCTATACAATATGCAGAAAACTGCGAAAAAAACGAATCGGATGCAAGAAATTTTTTTTAAAAAATCGCTTAAAAAAATTTGATATTTCATTTTTATCTTATACATTAAATCTCATTAGGGTTATCCATTTTTGGTAAGGAAAGGGGGTCAGGTAATGCAGGTAGCAATTCAATGCACAAATTCAGCAAATGCGGAATTGATTAAAAATGCTATAGCAGCAAAAATGCCAACGGCTGCATATGAATCCTGGATTGCCCCTTTGAAAATTTCTGTTGATGAAAACAATTTGGATATTGTTGCACAAAATCAATTTTCTGCTGACTTTATTTCTAGAACATATATGAATATATTGGAATCAGTTGCCAAAGAATTTGAATTGAATTTATATTTGGGGACAGGGCGCGTTGCACAATCTGTAAATATAAATGCTAATGATAACAAAATTGAAAACTTTCAACCTGTAACTGAAAATAAACAAATATCTACCGTTAATGATTTTGATTCGTTTATTTTATCTGACGAAAACGCTTTTGCTGTATCTGCTGCTAAAAAATTAGCATCTGGTACGGCTAATTTTTCGCCGTTATTTATTTATGGTACTGCTGGCTGTGGCAAAAGCATGCTAGCTGGCTGTATTCATTCGTCTGCGCATGGTCGTGCTTTGATGATGAGTGGTCCACAATTTGTTTCTGAATTTTTACGCTCTATAAATGAAAAATCTGTTTTTGCTTTCAAAGATTTCTGTCGTAATTGCGATATATTCATTATGGACGATGTCCAGGTATTGGCCGGCAAACGTGCATGTATGGATGAATTTTTATCTTTGTTATTGGATTTATCAAATGCGGGGGTTGGTATCGTTTTAACTGCTAATGCTGCGCCATCTGCATTAACCGGTTTTGATCGTCGTATGCAATCTGTATTTGCCAGTGGGTTGACAGCGGATTTGATGGCTCCAAATAAAATGGTTCGTCGCGCAATGTTGCTTCGTTCTGGAATTTCTTTGGATATTGCAGAATCTTTATCGGATCGCGCCCAGGCAAATGGACATTTGGTTACAGGTATTGCAAAAAAGATTGTCGCATACAGTGATTTAATGGGTGAAAAAATCACAGATGAAATTGCAGAAAGATTAATGGCAGATACATTATCAAAAAATAAAACGCCACTGGCTATGGTTCGTGCTATGTGTGAAAAGTTGGGCGTATCGTTTGATGCGGTATCCAGCCCTGCGCGTTGCCGCGGTATTGTTCGTGCACGTGGAATAATGTCGGTTGCGCTTAAATCTACAACTAAATTATCTTTGTCAGAAATAGGGCGATTAATGGGCGATCGCGATCATGCAACAATTTTATATGGTATTAATCAAATTGAAAATGCACGTAAAACAGATTTAATTTTGAACGCTGAAATTCAGCAAATGATAAACGAATGTAAATAATAAAAAATCCCGCGAGTGCGGGATTTTTTTATTTCAATTTTTTTACTTTCTTTTTGAAATCCAATGTATAAGTTGTTGCGGACCACAAGCTGGCAATCAATGACAACCATAATCCCCATATGCAAACATATGGCAATCCAACCAATACAAACATCATAAATTTGCTGATTATTGGTTGAGCAATAGTAGAGCCAATCGCAATCAATAAAAAGAATGCGCCAACAGCAATCATTTGCAAAGTAGTTTTGATTTTTGCAATTGAAAAACGTTCTTTGGTTACTGGCATTTCAATTTTTTGTGTTCCCAAAAATTCACGCAGACCGCTGACATAAATTTCGCGGGCAACCATTAATATAATTGGAACCATAATAAACCAAACGCGCATCATAACGGCCAATATGATCATTGAATTTATAATCAATAGTTTGTCGCCTATATGATCCATAACCCCGCCCAGTTTGCTGGTTACTTTATATTTCTTTGCCAGATATCCGTCAAAGAAATCACTGGCGGCTGCTAAAACAAATAATATAAATACAGACCAATGCATTTGAAATAAAAACAAAGGAATTATTGCGAATGCCGCAAGTATCCTGAATATAGAAAGTGAATTAACAAATTTTTTCATGTAGGGTTCTCCTTTTTTGCAGTACAATTATATCATAAAAATGACGTTTGGTCATTATTTATTAAAATACTCCACCGACTTCGGCCGATTTGGGCGTAGTGTCAGAATCTTGAACTTTATCGGTATCTGTGGCCGGGGAATTTGGCTTTTGACCGACTTTAAAGGCTTCTTGGATAATCACATCGCCATTTGATCCGCCAGTTGCGGCGGTGCCGGTTTTGTGATTTACGGGTCTAAATTCAATGCCGCCAGGGACCGAGAAGGGTTGATCTTTGACGTCTTTTAATGCGGCGGTCATAAATTCTGAAAATACTTTGGCTGACATATAGCTGCCGCTGCCGGCGCCCATTGGTTTTGGTGTGTCATAACCCATCCATACCCCCGCAACCAAGTTTTTGGAAAATCCGACAAACCAAACATCTTTGACATCATTAGTTGTTCCGGTTTTCCCGGCAATGGTATGTCCAGGGACCTGGGCTTGGCGGCCCGTTCCATGTTTAACAACGCCCTGCATAATAGAAACAACCTGGTATAAACTTTGTGGGTCAGATAAAGGTTCGTCTTTTTCTTTCATTTTTGGCGGTTGTAAATCATCGTGCCAATCCTGGATTTTTACGGATTTAGAATCAAAGACGCGACCATATCTGTCTTCGATATAGTCGACCATTTTAGGTTCCAGTTTATATCCGCCATTGATAAAGGCTGCATACCCAAGAGTTAATTTCTCAAGGGTTGTTTCCCCAGAACCCAATGCCAAAGATAAATTTATGTCATGTAAATCTTCGGGATACACCCCGAATCGTTGAGCAGCAGATACAGCATTTTTTACGCCGATTTGTTGTACCAAACGAACAGTTGGAACATTTCGTGATTGTTCCAAAGATAAACGAAGTGGTACGGGTCCTAAAAATTTCTTGTCATAATTTTCAGGCTTCCATAAAGAATCGTCCTCTTTCCAACCAACAATAGGAACGTCCAATATCAATGATGTTGGATTCCAATTTTCCGAGTCTTCCAGTGCAGTTAAATAAACAAATGGTTTAATTGTGGAACCAATTTGACGATTCGCCTGGGTTGCACGGTTAAAACTGCTTTCGGCAAAAGATTCGCCACCAACCATTGCCAAGATTCGCCCAGTATGTGGGTTTAATGCGATCAGAGCACCTTGTAGTTTTTCACTGCGACCGGCATTATAAGCATCCAAAGATTTTTTTAATGCGCTGGTTGCAGCACGTTGCAGATCTGGATCAATAGTTGTTTTTATATAAAGTCCCCCGTTATAAAGATCTTCGCGACCAATTTTTTCCAATAACTCACGGCGAACTTCTTCGGCGAAATATTGAAAGTCATCAGATTGTTGTTCCATAAAACCAATATTTATATTTAATTGTTCTGCAGCGGCCTTATTCATTTGTTGTTTTGTGATAAATCCCTTTGCGTTCATTCGGCGCAAAACATAGTCGCGGCGTTCGATTGCACGGTCGCGATTATTTGGTGCCTTTGGCAAAGATGCCAGGAATGCCGCCTCGGACAGGGTTAAATCTGTGACTGGTTTATTAAAGTACATTAATGATGCTGATCCCACGCCATAAGCACGAGCCCCCAAAAATATTTGATTCAGATACAGGGTCATAATATGTTCTTTGGAAAAAGCGCGTTCCAGTTTTAATGCCAAGATACCTTCGCGAATTTTTCTTGAAAAAGTTCTGTCATTTGTCAGAAAGAAGTTTTTCGCTACTTGTTGGGTAATGGTTGATGCCCCTGTGAATCTAGTTGGGCCACCAAAAAACCGAATAATGTTATTTGCGCCGGCACGGGTAATTCCAAAAACATCAACCCCGGGATGATGCCAGAAATTTTTATCTTCGGCAGCGATAAAAGCATTTACCAATATTGGTGGAATATCTGTATAATCTATAAACACGCGACGTTCTTCGGCGTATTCGATTAAAAGCGAACCGTCTGCTGCATATAAACGTGTTGCAACGGGCGGGGCATATGTTGCCAGCTTTTTATAATCAGGTAAATCTGTACCATAACGCAACACTAGCAAAGTTAATGATACAATACCGACAAGGACAATCCAGAACATGGCTTGTAATGAAAATTGCCATGCATTTTTTAAAAATAATTTTAATTTTCCCATAAAGCAAATTATACCAGTCGATATTTATTAGTCAATAGTCATTAGTCTTTTTATCTGGTGGGTTTTTCAGACCTTTCTTCTTGACTTTTTTGGGATTTTTTAATAAGTTTAATGCAAGGGATTTCCCTGAGGGAGAGAAAGATGCCAAAAAAATCTATTAAAAGAAAACCAGTATCAAAAACTGCTGTAAAAAAATCAGCAAAACTGGTGAAAAAGCCCGTTAAAAAAGTTACTAAAAAGGTAGCTGTAAAACCAGTGGTTAAAAAAGCTGTCAAGAAAGCAGCGGTGAAAAAACCAGTGGCTAAGAAAGTTATCAAGAAGATAGTTGCAAAACCAGCGGTTAAAAAAGCTGTTAAAAAAGTAGCAGTAAAAAAACCAGTGGCTAAGAAAGCTATCAAGAAGATAGCAGTTAAAAAGATAATTTCAAAATCTATCCCCCAAGAACAAAAGCCTATTGTTATTACACCAATTGCTGGGGTAAAACAGGTTAATCCTCATTCACGTTTTACTATGTTTGTTTATTGGGGAATAATACTTTTCTTTGTTTGTGCTACTTTTTATATCTTGGGTCGCGGACACCAAATTTTATTAAAAAATAATATTCTGGGTACTAGTTATACAATGTCGGCCCAGGGTTCTCAATTATTAGAATCTGGCAAGAAAAAACTTTTACAGGGCGATGTCCAGGGTGCATTGGTAGATGTCAGCGCAGCAATACAGTCGGATCCAGAATCTGCAATGGCGTATACTTATCGTGGTGAAGTTTATATGTCAGATGCAAATTATGGTGCTGCTAAAACAGACTTTGATAAAGCAATAGAATTAAAATCAAGAAGTTCATTGGCATTTTATGATCGTGCATTACTGAAAATACAAATGGGCGAATTAGACGAAGCCATGGAAGATTTAAATTCTGCCTTGAAAATATTTGGGAAAAACCCAAATGAAGTTTTAACTATCAGTAATATTTATGCTAAACGTGCCCAATTAAATTTATGGATGAAAAACTGGGATGCTGCTATTTCTGATTATGATACTGCAATTTCTGAAACTGATAAAAATCAATCTGAGGAAAATATCGCGGGTCGCGGGGATGCATATACCGCAACAGGAAATTATAAAGAAGCATTAAGAGATTATATTTTAGCTATAAAGATTATTTCTGAAAACATCAGAAATAATGCAGACCAAGCTGATAAAATTAATATGTCCAGACGCGCAATGTCTTATTTTGAAAAAAGCGCAGCTTTGCACATACAATTAAAAAATACAGAAGAAGCAAGATCTGATCTTGAATCTGCCAATGCGTTGGCATCGGCATTGGGTGATTTAGATACACAAAAAAGAATAACAGAGTTATTGATTGAATTGAACGGCAAATCTGTAAAATAATTTAAATTATTATGTTTAATAAAAAAACGCGTATTACGCGTTTTTTTATTTGATAATAAGTTTCATAAATTCTTCGTGATTGGTTAATTCTTCAGCTTTTGGTGTAAAGTTGCGTCGTGGGAAATCGGCCCCTATTTTTGGGTGTTTTAACATTGCTTCGTGATGATTGTTTATTACATCAACGATTTTTATTGCTGGTGCGGAATTTTCCAGCTCTAAATAAATTTTAGCCAAAATTTCAGTATCTATCAAAGCCCCATGAGAATCTGCACGCGCAGCCAAAGATACCCCAAACCATTTTGCTAGCGCATCCAAAGTATATTCTTTGGGGCCAAAAATTTTGTGGCGCGCAATTACCAACGTATCCATTTGTCGGCTTCGTTCAATTTCAGGCAGATTTTGCGCACGCAATTCCCAATTGATAAATGGAAAGTCAAAATCAATTCCATTGTGTGCAACAATCGGTGAATCCCCTAAAAATTCCAGCAGATTTTTTGCAACATCGGAAAATTTTGGTTTATCTTCTAAAAAAGCATTGGAAAGCTTATGAACTTTATAAGAATCGGGGGGAATTACTTTGCCTTCGGGATTAATATATTCATGAAAGTTATTACCAGTTACTTTGCCGTCAATCAATTCCATTGCGCCAATTTCAATTATCCGCTCGCCACGGGAATAATCAAAACCAGTCGTTTCAAGGTCAAAGCAGATGATTCTATTCATGCTTTTTGTTATATCAAATTATTGTTTGGAATGATAGAACTTTTTAAGCTAAACTGACAAAAATGATGATTGATAATGGAAAATTAAACAAAGATCAAATAAAAGCGGTTGAAAAAACCGAGGGTCCAGTTCTTGTTTTATCCGGTGCAGGGACTGGCAAAACCATGGTTATTAAAGAAAGAATTCATCATATTTTATTTTTGGGTTTGGCCAAAGGTTGGCAAATTTTAGCACTGACATTTACAAACAAGGCCGCAAATGAAATGAAAACACGTTTGCACAAAAATGTAAGTGGGGATTTTCATACATGGGTTAATGATATTTGGTGTGGAACCTTTCATTCAATATGTTTAAGGATTTTACGGAGCAATGGCGCGCGGATCGGTTTACAGCAAAATTTTATAATTTTTGGCGAAGATGATCAGAAAGCTGTTCTGAAAAATGTAATTACAAATTTGGGTTTGGATATAAAAAATTATAATCCGGCCGATTGGGTTGAAAAGATTTCATTTGAAAAAGATAAGGGGATTCAAGACAAGCATAGTAACCAAGAATTAAACTTTGATAAAATTTATGATGCTTATAACGTTGAGCTTGTGCGATTAAATGGATTGGATTTTGGTGATTTAATTATAAAAGTTTTGGAATTATTTAACCGCGCGCCAGACGTATTGGAAAAATATCAAAATCAATTTAAATATATTATGGTTGATGAATTCCAAGATACTAATGCTGCACAAATGCAGTTATTAAAAAAATTAACCGAAAAAAATCCAAACATTTGTTGTTTTGGGGATGATGATCAATCCATTTATTCTTGGCGTGGGGCACAAATTAAAAATATTTTGGATTTCAAAAAGGTTTTTCCAGACGCAGAAATTATTCGTTTGGAAACGAATTATCGCAGTACCCCGGCAATTTTGGGCGCAGCAAATTCGCTGATACGGCATAATATGGGACGGTTGGGCAAAGATTTAAAAACACCAGATGGTGTATCAATGGGGGAAAAGGTTCATGTTTTAACATTGCCAACCGATCGGGATGAAGTACGAATAATCGCTGGTGCAATTATGGACGAGCGCAATTTCTCACAAACAGCAATTTTAATTCGTTCGGGATCTTTATCCCGTGGATTCGAAGAAGAATTTACATCACGTGGCATTCCATATCGCTTGGTTGGGGCGGTTAAATTTTATGATCGAATGGAAATTCGCGATGCGATTGCTTATATCAGATTGTTGGTTTATTCCTTTGATGACTTGTCTTTTTTACGAATTATTAAAAAACCCAGACGTGGACTTGGCGAAGCGGCAATTGCAAATTTGCGTGCATCTGGTGAAAATCTAATGTCTGCATTACGGGCCGCAAAGTTAAGTGGAAAACAGCGCGCTAACGCGGATGAATTTCTAAAAGCTTTTGATTTTGATTGGGAAATTATGACCCCGATAGAGGCCGCGACAAAATTATTAGAGGATTCAGGATATTTAAAAATGTGGCGTGAATCAAAAGATACAGATGCGTCAGAACGTTTAGCAAATATAAATGAATTGATTGGTAATGTGATTTCTAAATACGATTCGTTGCCAGAGTTTTTGGAACATGCCGCATTGATGATAACAGAAGACGAAAATTCTGATGTTGGCGAAGCGATAAGCATAATGACAATCCACGCCGCCAAAGGCTTGGAATTTGATACTGTGTTTTTACCCGCCTGGGAAGAGGGGATTTTCCCAAATGATATAGCAATGCGGGACGGGGACATTGAAGAAGAACGTCGTTTGGCATACGTTGCAATTACGCGCGCCAGGCATAAATGTATTATTTCTCATACTATATCCAGAATGATTTTTGGTAAACGGGAATATAAATCACCCAGTCGCTTTATAAATGAAATTGATAGTGATTTTGTTGAATGTTTAGGGCAGGGAATAAATCCCTATAATCATCATCAAACAGAACAAAAAACGATTAAAAAAGTAAAATCAAAGAAATCTGTTATTCAAAATAACATGATTGGAAAATTGGTTTCTCATACTGAATTGGGCAGTGGCGTAGTTATAGAAGAATCAGGCGATATCCTGACAATTGCATTCAAAGACAAAGGGATCAAAAAAGTTGCCAAACAATTTATTAAATTATAGGTTTTTATACGATTTTTCTCTTGCGTGCGATTCGTGATTTGTTCTAGAATGATTACAAGGAAGGATTTTATGCAGCTGAAGTTTTCTGTTTTTCCAGCATTATTTTTTATGAATTCGGCTTTTGCTGGGGCATCATTGCCATCGGTTAATATTTCGCATTCTGTATCAGCGCGCGCAATGTATGGTGATGTTCCTGTTACTGCATCAAAAGTTGAATATTCCGCGAAAAAACAAGATGTTAAAAACGATACAAAATCCAGAATTTCAAGTCTTAAATCCACCAGTACAGATATTTTGGTTCCGCATCGTCCAGATGAAAATTTATGGGCACGAAATACTTCACGTGCTCCAGAATTAATAGCAGAAAAAATTGTTTTGCCCGAAGAAACTTTGGCAGAACCAGTGCCTGTAAAAACAATTGCTTTGCGCCCCGCACCCAAGGTTGAAGCGCCAAAGAAAATTGTTGAAAAAGCTGTTA
The DNA here is from genome assembly GCA_041673665.1 of Alphaproteobacteria bacterium. Lineage (GTDB taxonomy): Bacteria > Pseudomonadota > Alphaproteobacteria > Rs-D84 > Rs-D84 > WRCA01. The sequence goes on from JBAYXF010000003.1 coordinate 23,632, forward strand.
TTGATAAAGAAGCCCTGGCCAAGGCCTATGAAGCTGGCAGAATTTCCGAATTACAACGTATTGCTGATAAAGCATTGGCTGCTAAACCAGTGGCATCAAAAACGCGTAAATTAATTGTACCAATGGAAGACACCAGTGCCGCCGCTATTGCAGCAGATAAATCTGAAAAATCTTATCCAATGACCGAAGAAGATTTTGCATATAAAAATTCTGACGATATACCGTTTACAAAATTATCGCCAATGCAATTAAAACGGGCGTTTAAAAAAACTTATGTTTCAGAAAATAAACACTTATCAACATATCGTGCGCTGGAAAGTTTTGATACCGCCAGTAATGATTCAGATGATATAACAGAATCTATCCAGGGGTTTGATTCTTCGCATGATTTATCCGAAGGCAGCGATATTCGTCCACTTGAAATAAAAATAAGTTTCAATGGCCAGGATTCTGCGTTGTCACGTGATAATTATATGTTGTTATCAGAATACGCAGGAATTGTTGTTAACAATCCAAAACGTGCTGTTCAGGTTTCAATCCCAGAACAAGATACGCGCAGCTTTGATGGGCGCAAGCTATCGGCAAAAAGGTTGGCAATCATTGAACAGGTTTTACGTGATTCCGGTGTTCCAGAACAAAAGATAGTTCCAGTGTTAGCGGACAGGGATGATAATTCATTGGTTTTGCGCGTAATTTCCAGTGATGTATATAAATCTTTGACTAAAAATCGTGGCAAGAAAACCACGACAGAAAAAAGTTTAGCTTGGTAATTTAATAAAAGATTGGTTTGATAAAAAAATAATCCATTTCTGGATTATTTTTTTTGTGATTTATATCTATCAATACTTTCCATAATAATTTTATCGGCGGTTTCACGATTTCCCCATCCAATTATTTTGGACCATTTATTTGGTTCCAAATCCTTGTAATGTGAAAAGAAGTATTCTATTTTTGCCTGCAAAATAGGGGGCAATTGTTCTATGAAATGTGTATTTGTATGAAATGGATCTATTTTATCCAATGGAACGCAAATTATTTTTTCATCTCCACCTGCTTGATCTTCCATCAGCAAAACACCAATTGGTCTGACATCAATTAAAACACCAGGGCGCAAAATAGCATTCGATATAACCACACAATCAAGCGGATCACCGTCATCCCCTAAAGTGCCGGGGAAATAACCGTAATCTGCGGGATAACTGAGTGGGGTATGTAAAATTCTGTCTACGCGTAATAACCCCGTATCTTTATCAATTTCATATTTTGCACGTCCCCCATCGGTAACTTCTATAACAGCAGTCATTTGCTTTGGTGGATTTACACCTGGCTTTAAGCTTTCTATACTCATAAAACACTCCGTAAAATTAGGATTTTAAACCCGCGCGAATGCGCGGGATTATTATTTTTTACATTCTTATCGGCATCAAGATAAATAATGCGTCCGATTTTTTATCCTTGGATTTCATAATCGTCGGACTAAGCGGATCTTGCATTTCAATTTGGAATTTATCGCCTTCAATTTGATTGGCGATATCAAGTAAGAATTTTACATTAAATGCAATTGCAAAAGATTCATCGCCATTATATTCAATGTCTATTTCTTGGGTTGCGGTTCCAGCATCAGGGCTGGATGCGTTTATAACCAATTTGTTCATCGAAAATTCTAGATGTACAGATTTAGTTTTATCCTGGCTGGCAATGGATACCAAATCAACAGCAGAAATAAATTGTTTTCTGTCGATGGTCGCGATTTTATCGTTGCCCTTTGGTATTACAACGCGATAGTTTGGATATTGTGCATCAACCAATTTGCTGGTTAATGTTGCTGCGCCAACACTGAATCTGGCCTTGGTGTCGGATAATTCGACAATCGCATCATCAACAGATGCATCTTCGAGTAACTTTGACAATTCGCCAATAACACGACGTGGTAAAATAACGGCCGGCATTTCTGTGCTGTCATCGGGGGCCGCAATTTCGCACAAAGCCAATCTTTGAGAATCGGTTGCAACAGCGGTCAGCATTTTTTTCTTGTTCTCTTCGGTAATATGGAAATAAATACCGCCCAGATGATAACGAACATCATCTGTTGGAATTGCAAATTTGGTTTGATTGACAAGATGGGCCAAATCACCGGTTGTCATTGTGAATTTAGTTGTCAGATTTGCATTTGCCATCATTGGGAAATTTTCAGCCGGCAAAGTTGGTAATTTAAACAAAGCACGACCACTGGACACAACCAATTGACCGCCAGATTGTTTAAATTTGATTTCTGAATCTTCGGGCAATTTACGTGCAATATCATAAAGCATTTGAACAGGAACGGTTATTTTCCCCGCCAAAGTAATGTCCGCGGGAACGTGTTCAATCAATTCCAGGTCAACATTAGTTGCACTTAATATCAGATTATCTGTAACCTCTAACTTAACATTCATCAAGATGGGCAAAGTAGCACGTTTTTCAACGATAGATTGCATATGTCCCAATGCTTTGATTAAAACCTGACGAAAAACTGAAAATTCCATGACGATAATCCTTTATTTATAATCTGTTCTTTGGGCAGATTTTACAAAAAACGCCGATTCGTGGCAAGAGTAAAATCGCGCCCAACAAGAGGCGCGATTTTAAATGGTAAAATAATGATAATTTATTGCTTGCTGTTCAGGTAAGCAATAGCATCCATTGCACATTCACATCCGGTACCAACCGCGGTTGCGATTTGCATTTTCAGTTCACTGCGAACGTCGCCGGCAACAAACATTCCTTTTGGCAATTCCGCAGGAATCAGGCGTCCCAAAGCATCACGTTTGATTTCTTCGGACAGATAATCAGTGTTTGCTTCGTGTCCGATCGCGACAAAAACGCCATCGCAATCTATTTTTTCGCCTGTTGTTGTTACCGCGAATGTGACACCAGATTCATCTCCGCCTACCTCGGCCAGTTCTGTATTCCACATAACAGAAATGTTTTCGGCTTTTTTTACACGATCAACTAAAATTTGTTCTGCACGGGCAAAAGAGTCTTTGCGATACAAGATTTTTACTGACTTTGCGATATCTGCAAAATATAGTGCATCGTTCAGGGCAGAATTTCCACCACCAATAACCAATACCTGTTTATCTGTATAGAAAAATCCATCACAAGTTGCGCAATAAGAAACCCCACGGCCCATAAATTCCCGTGCACCTTTAATTTCCAACTTTTTTGGTGTTGCGCCAGTTGCAATTATTATTGCTTTGGATTCGTATTCTTTATCATCAGTCGTAATTACAGAAAATTTATCATCATGTATTTTGACAGATTTGGCGGCGCTTAATATAACTTTTGCGCCAAACATTTCGGCCTGAGCTTTCATTTTATCAGCCAGTTCTTGGCCATGACCCAAAAAGCCAGGGTAGTTTTCCAATTTATCAATTGATGGCATATATCCGCCCAGATGGTCGCCTGCTAATACTAATGTGTCTTTGCCACCACGTGCTGTGTATAATGCTGCAGTTAATCCTGCTGGGCCACTTCCCAGTATTAAAATATCGTTCATAATTTTATTCCCTTTTCATAAGTGAATAGGGAGAATAACATAAAAAATATATAGGGAAAAGAAAAAAGACTACATTGACAAAAATATAATAATGTATTATATCATAGAAGTTAAAAAAATTTTTGAGGTAAGAAATGTCGGGAAAAGATATGTCAATTAAACTTTTAAACCCTGTTGATGTAATAACAGGGACGGCAGAGCTGTACTCAAAGAGAGAAAGTAATCCTATATATTATACTTATAAAGATATTAAAACGAGAGATATGATAAGAGTAAAATATTCCGCGGAATATTTTACAAAAGGCGATTTATATATAACAATTGAAAAGACGAATGATCAGCCGAGACGTATTTATTATGCTTTTGGTGGTAATAAATTAAGTGGCGATTTATTAAACATGGTTTCAGATAAAAATATATTAAAAAGGTATTTTGTTGGGAGTGCTTTTTTTGAAGAATTTATAGCATCTGCAGTAATAAAGAAAAATTTTTCCCCAATTAATAAAAAACAGACAAGTGTTATTTTCGCCGATTATGAAAAACATGATGGTTTACAAATCTCTTTTTGTACAATTGACCCAAAAAGCAGCCCATATAATGTTAAGCATAATATTGAACATAATGCGGATTTAAATATTATAATATCAAAAAGAAATGAAACAATTTTACCAAAAGCCGCATTGAATCAGGATTGGGTGTTTAAGTTAAAGCATTCTTTAGCAAATATAAGAACTCTTTAAAAAAAATCCCGCAACCGCGGGATTTTTATTTAATAAACTTAATTATTATTTTGCACGTTCTACGTATTCCAATGTTTCGGTATTTACCACGATTTTTTCGCCTTGTTCAACAAATACAGGAACTGACAAGCGAACGCCATTATCCAAGATAGCGGGTTTTCCACCACCTGCGGCGGTTTGACCCTTTAACGCTGGTTCGGTTTCTTCAACTGTTGCAATAATTGTTTTTGGCAAAGTGATTGAAACAGGGTGACCCTCTACAAAATTGGCCTTGACCGACATTTCTGGTTTCAAGAATTTTTCTTGTTCCCCCAATGCGTCATTTGGCATTGTAAATTGTTCATAATCAGACAGGCGCATGAAAAAGCTGTCGGTACCGTCGCTGTATAAATATTGGCATTCAATATCTTCAACCATTAATTTTTCGACTTTGTCTTCTGATCTCCAACGATCACCACCCTTGTTCCCAGTATCAATATCACGCAGATCAGCCTGGACAAAAGCGCCGCCTTTGCCGGGTTTAACCTTGGTAATGCTGGTTACGGAATATCTTTTGCCATTATGGGAAATTACCCAACCGACGCGCATATCATTTGCAGTAAAGCTTGCCATTTTTACCCTTTTGTTTAACCCGTTGATTATAAATAAAAAAAATCCTGTGTCAATGAAAGTGATTATAAATTTTTTGTGCGATTGATTTTGATATCCCTGGAGCGCGCACAATATCTGATTCGTGGGCGTCCGCAATTTGTTTTACGCTGCCAAAATGGTTTAATAAAGCTTTTTTACGTGCTGCGCCAACACCATCAATTTCATCCAGTGCGCTGGAAAACCCTGTTTTTGCACGGTTTGTACGATGAAAAGATATTGCAAAGCGGTGCGCTTCGTCCCGAACGCGGCGAAGCATTAAAAATAATGGCGAATCTTTTGCTAAATCGTAATTTTCGCGTCCATCTGGCATTATAAAATGTTCATCGCCATCACGAACTGCGCCTTTGACCACACCCATTATTTCCGAATCGTCGCCCAGTATTTTTTTCGCAATGTTCCATTGTGCGCGACCGCCATCAACAATTATCAAATCGTGCTTTTCGGCCCGGGATAGAAATTCTTGCATCATTGCGATATCATTGCCGGCATTTTTTGTATCGCGTAATTTGAAATGACGATACCCAGTTTTAATAAACCCATTTCGGCCAAACACAATCATTGCACCAACAGGGTTTTTCCCAAATAAGTGTGAATTATCAAAAACAGCAGCGAATTCAATTTTGACTCCCAACCATTTTTCCAATTCTGAGAAAGTATTTGAAAAATTATCTGCCTTTTTCAAATTTGGTCGCCCACGATTTGCGGTTGTGGTCAATGCAGAAATTTTATCACGGATTTGGGCAGCGGTTTCATATTCTTGTTTTTTTGATAAAATTCGCATTTCATCTGATAGTTCTTTGACGGCCGTCTGGACATCCCCAGATAAAATTTTTCTGGCCAGTTTTACCTGGTCTTCATAACCATTGCCATTCATACATGGTGCGCTGCAACGGCCGATTTGGTGTAACAAACACGGACGCGTTCTGTTATTCATAAAAGAATCGGTACATGTTCGCAGCTGACAAACTTTTTGAATTGTTTTAAGCGCTTCATTCAATGCGCTGACCGAAGGATAGGGACCAAACACATCTTTTTTTTGTGAAATCTTTTTACGAAATTTTATTAGTCTGGGGAATTCATGTTTTGTTAACGCCATCATTGGATACATTTTTCCATCAGTCATCATGATGTTGTATTTAGGTTTTAATGTTTTTATTAATTCTTGTTCTAAAACCAAAGCATCAGATTCGGTCGCCGTTGTTTGCCAGTTGACGGATGCGACCAAGCTGCGCATAATACGTTTATGCCATTCCAGTTTGGATATATCTGTATATTGACGAAGTCTGGCGCGAATGTTTTTAGCCTTGCCCACGTATAAAAGTGTTTCGTCAGCGTCATACATCATATAAACACCGGGCAGGGTGGGACTATTTTCTATAAGATTGGCAAATTGAATAATCATTGTAATTATGATACAATTAACAGTGAAAAAATCAAATGGGGATAAAATGAAATTTATAAATCAAGAATCAGGTCGCAGTATGATTGAAATGTTGGGTGTTTTGGCGATTATGGGAATTATAACAGTTGGTGCAATTACCATGATTTCCGCCGCTATGCGCAGTCAGAAAAGAACCACTGTACAAGACGAGGTTGCCCAGGTTGTAACCGGGGTCAGAACAATACTTGGAGAATATGATGATTTTTCAGGATTGGATAATACAACTATTTTTGCGGCAATCGGTATGACAGATAAAAATCCGTATGGCGGAAAATATTCTTTGATGGTGGATTCATCAAATACGCGTCAGTTTATATTGACTATTGATGGCCTGAATTCATCCGAGTGTTTATTTTTCAAGTCCAAGGCATGGATAGATTCAATTGGATATCAATCATCAGATGGAAAATCTGGCGGGGCAGTTGCAATGCCAAATGATTGCAGTGCTGTGACTGGACAGAACTATATTCAGATAACTTATGGCGAATAATCAAATTGTTTCAATGACCGAAGATGGCATTCGTCTGAAAAGATGGGTCAAAAGACACTATCCAAAAATTTCAGACGGAGAATTTCATAAATTATGTCGTTCTGGTCAAATACGTATAAATTCATCCAGATGTCATGGGGATGAAATTTTGCACGCTAATGATGCTTTGCGTTTGCCACCATTTATGAGTGAATTGAAACAAAATAAAAATGAAAAAAAAGAATCAGGAATAAAATTTTCATTGGCAGACTTAGAAAAGCTGCGTAAATGTATGATCCAAAATGATCCTGATTTTGTTGCTTTTAATAAACCGTCGGGATTGGCGGTTCAGGGCGGAACGGGTGTAAAAAAAGCCATGGATAAAATGGTTGCGGCTTTGTTCCCATACGATTCGATTTTGCCGGTTCACAGATTGGATAAAGAAACTAGTGGGGTGATTGTTTTTGCAAAAAATCAACGTGCCGCACAAAATTTGGCGTCCCAATTTCGGGATAAAACAGCAAATAAAGAATATTTGGCATTATTATCCGGCGCGGTTTCCAAAAAGACGGGAATTATTGATAATTTTATTATAAAGGGTAAAGTTTTTGACTCGGACGAAGAAATTCCCTCTAATGCTCAACAGGCAATTACTAAATATCAAGTTTTGGCGGAATTGCCGGGGATCTTGGCATGGGTTAAATTTGCCCCGATGACAGGACGAACCCATCAATTGCGTGTTCATGCGGCTTTTTCACTGGGGGCCCCCATAGTTGGTGACAGATTATATATGAAGCATAATGACGAGATTAAGAAAAACAATTTATTAGGATCGGTTTTAGAATCTAATAAATTGTTTTTATTTGCATATAAGTTATCATTTCAACATCCTGCTACGGGCAAAATAGTAACAATTCGTGCACAAATGCCTGATTTTATGGCATCAGTTGTAAAATTTTTAGAATTCAAGGTCGATTAAAATGAGAAGAATGCGCAGAAGAAATTTTTATAAATTTGCACGAATTTTCGCAATGTTTCTTATTGGTGTGTTTGTATCTTTGGCAATTGCTTTGTCCAGGGTGGATCTTGAAACTTTACGTGGGGAAGTTTCTAAAACTTTATCCGAAGCAGTTGGAATGCCGATTGAAATTCGCGGAAAAATTTATTGGAAATTTTCATTAACGCCACGTGTAGTATTATCTGATGTTGCTATAAAGTCAAAGGATTGGGCCAAGCATAAAGATGGTGTCAGTATAAAATTATTAGAAGCAAGATTGAATTTAATTTCTATATTCAATTCAAATACTTCGGTTCGAAGTGCGGTTTTGATAAATCCAATAGTTTATCTGGAAAAAAATGCCGAAGGGGATGTTTCTTTGGAATCTAATCGTAAAATAGAACCCGAAGCAGAAGAAGATAACCCCAGCAAATTTCCAATAGATATAGATTTGGGTATTAATTATATTCGTATGGAAAATCCAAAGTTTATCTCTATTGATGCGAACGGAAAACAAGAATATAAAGCCGAAGAAATAATTTTAAGATATAAAAAATCAAGGGATGTAATAGAATATGGTGGGAAAATTGTTTTGGGTGGTCAAGATTATTCTTTTGAAGCATCAGTTTCAGAATTGGATGAAAAACGTGCGGTTTATCCATTGCGTATAGCGGTTGTTAATAAACTAGCCCCATTGACAGCAAGTATAGCCCTGGATCAAACCAGTTTAATCCCCATAGATTTTATAATTCGTGGAAAAATTAATGATGCCCAGGTTTTTTTACAAAACTTGGGGATAGATATACCAAAAATTGGTTCTATGAGAATAAATATAGCGGGGGGTATGGATCGGAAAAAATTTACTTTGCATAAATCATCAATATCGTTTGATGAAAGTGATCTGGATTTATCTGGCGTATACTCATGGAAAAATAATAAATCACAAATAAATTTGAATCTGAAATCAAAAAAGTTTGTTTTGGATGAAATTTTTCCAAAAATTTACAAAGGTGATGTTCCATGGATACACCCAGATCGCGAACTTTATATTTTTAAAAATGCGCCATTGCATTCTGAAAATTGGCACAAAATAAATGCCACAGTAAATATAGATATTCAAAATATGGATGTTTATAGAGATATGTTTTTGGAAAACATGAAAACCAAAGCGTTGTTGGAAAATAATGAGCTTTTGATACGAATCGACAGTGGTTTTTCTGATGGACAATTGACCATGGCTGTACAGGCAAACGATTCGGCAGGTGTTGCGGTTGTACGTGCAGCAATGACAGGTACCGGAATATCAGTTGGTAAAATTTTAGACAGTGTAGGCGAAGATAATTTTATATCTGGTTTACCGACGGACTTGGATTTTTATGTAGAAGGACGCGGGCGTGATATGTCGGAACTGATGGGCAGTTTAAATGGTCCATTTCGTGCACGCAGTACTGGTGGTGGAATTGCATTACCAAATGCGTCGGAATATATTTATGGTCGTGATTTTTTAACGTCTGTTCGTCATAGCGTTCAAGACATAGTAACGGTGGATAAAAAATATGACAAGGTTGCAATCTCGTGCGCGGTTGTAAATCTGAAATTACGAGATGGCAAGGCAGAAACTGATAATGGAATAGCCCTGCAAATGCGAGATGTAAATATGCGTGCAGTGGGATTTGTTGATTTGGGTAAAGAAACTTTGCTTCTTTCGGTGGCGTCTACACCAATACGTGGTATCAGACTAAGTCTTTCTGGAAATATATTAAGTGCAATAGAGTTTAGCGGTAATTTAGCTGAACCAGATATAAAACTGAATAATAAAGAAATAATCAGCCGTACGGCGACTACGGCCGGACTTGGTATGTTGGTGTTGGCACCTTTTACAGGCGGACTTAGTATTGCTGTCGGTGCCGGTGCTGGATTTTTAGCGGGGGATTTATTAAATAATTGGCTATCTGATGAACACCCTTGTGAAACTGCTTTGAATAAAGGCGTATCGATAGAGGGCAGTGATCCGGCATTTATGAATCGCTCATTAGAAGAACTGACCAGAGAAGTTATAAAATAAAGGTATATAAAGTAATGAATTTTTCATTTAAAATTTTAACAGATGTTATGCAAATTATTGCCGTAGGTATGTTGTTATGGTTGTTCTATAAACGTTTCATAAAGAATACGAATTCTGAAAGAATGGTTCATGGTCTTATCGGATTGGTTGTGATTTGGTTATCCAGTTGGTTGTTTATGTGGCTGGAATTGCGTTTATTGGGAGAATTTACCAGAATTGTTGCAACTTTTCTTTCAGTTGGTGTAGTTGTTGTTTTCCAGCCAGAATTACGTAAATTTTTTGCCATGATGGGACACATACGTTTAATGGATGTTTTGTTTTCTAGACATGCCATGAAAGATGCAGAATATAAAAATAAACTTAATCACATGTTGGACGAGATAATGAAATCGGTAGAATATATGTCCCATAAACATACCGGCGCATTAATAGTTCTGCATAGTGATTTTGATGGGTCTATAGAGAATTTAGGGACAAAAATAAACGCTGAAATTTCAAGCGAACTGATGCTGACAATATTCTTTAATAAAACGCCTTTGCATGATGGTGCAATGGTAATTAGCGATGGTCGTATTTTATATGCGGGTGCGATATTGCCTTTAACAAAAAAATCAGATTTGAATTGGAAATATGGAACCAGGCATCGTGCGGCAATTGGATTGTCCGAAGTTTCTGATGCGGTGATTTTGGTCGTTTCCGAAGAGACAGGGGATATATCAATTGCTGAACATGGTAAATTAACAAAATACGAAGATATGAAAAAATTACGTACAAAGCTGGTAAAGTCAATTAATTAAAAAGCGGACAAAATGTCCGCTTTTTTTATGCGCTATGTTTATCAATCGCTTTTGCTATTTGATCCAAAGATGCCGTGCTGGGCAATAAATCTTCGAACCACAGATTTGCTGTACCACTGCGCATTTTTCCTTTTTTGGGCCAATATAATCCAGAATCCGTTCCAACCGGAATAATTGGTAATTTTAAACTTTCAGCGATAAAAAGCAGGCCGCGTTTCAGTTTTACGCCCATGCCTGGCTTTGCGCGAGTTCCTTCGGGGAAAATGATTAATATCATTCCTTCTTTTATTTTTTCAGCGACCGATGCCGTCAAATTTTGCATATTTGTTTTTCCTCTGGAACGATTTACAGGTTGCATACCGGCGCGCCAAAAAGACCAACCATAAAATGGGATCCACATTAATTCACTTTTTATTATAAAAAATGAATTTGGTAATTCTTTCATAAGGATTGAAATTTCCAGAATAGACATATGTTTAGATGCAATAATTGCCTTGCCGTCTGCACGTAAAAAATTACAAGGGGCGAAAGGAATTCCATCTTGGGAAACATCTGGGTAATGAACATTGTATTTTATCCCGGCAATTATACGTGCCAGCCAGAGAACCCCCGCCGAATTTTTAGCAATTGCCCAACGAGTTAATTTACGTGATGGCAAAGCAACAAACATAAATGGCACCCAAAGGGTAAACCAAGTAAATAAAGCGATTTTAAATAGAATTGTTTTTATCATGGTAATTTTGGACTCCACGTTGGTTCAAGACCGTTAACATCATCAGGCAAATCAATATTATAAGAGGTTTGCCCAGTTATATCAATGCTTCGTATATGGCTTTCGCGTTCAGTATCACTTATTTTTTCTGTTTCATAATAAATTATTCGGCGGGACCCCGGTGCCCAGCTGGGTGCTTCCATAAACCATCCACCAGCCAATATTTTTTCATTTCTGCCCTTTGGCGACATAATCCCAATAAAGAAAGTATCATCTGCTATTTTTGTGAATGCTATATAGTTTCCATCAGGTGACCATGCGGGAGTTGCATATCTGCCAACACCAAAAGTAATTCTTTTTTCAGAAAGATTTTCCAAATCCAACATATGAATTTGTTGGCTGCCCGAGCGGTTAGAATTAAATGCCAATAATTTACCATCGGGGGAATAGCTGGGAGAGGTATCAATAGAACCCCCAAAAGTTAATTGGCGCAGTTTACTTGTTTGTAAATTGAATTCATAAAGATTAGTAGTGTTTCTTTTTACCAAACTTAATGCAACGCGTGAACCATCGGGCGAAAATCTGGGAGCAAAGGTCATTCCTCCGAATTTTCCCAATTTTCTTTGGGCGCCAGTATTTAAATCCAGTGTCCAAACCATGGGATCATTATCACGATAAGATAAAAATACAATTGTTTGCATATTTGGTGAAAAGTGTGGTGACATCACCATTGTTTTTCCATCAGAAATGTAACGAAATCCAAATCCGTCGCTGTCCATAATTGCCAGACGCTTGTTTCTATTGCTCATATCGCCGGTTTCTGTGGTCATAACTATTTGGGTGTCAAAATAACCAGATTCACCGGTTAATCTTTCATAAATAGCATCTGCCATTATGTGCGCCAGACGACGTACAGATTTTTTTTGTGCGACCAGAACTTGGGCTTCTATTTGTTCTTGGCCGGTGATATCCCAAACATAAAATTGTAGACGATATTTCCCATCTTCTGTTTTGGTTAATTTGCTTTGGACCATTACTTGGGCTTTGATTGCGGCCCAATCTTGAAACTCGGGCATTTCACCCATTTTTACCATTTGTGGATGAGCAGCTGGTTTTATAATTCTGAATAACCCCGTTGATTTTAAATCATTTTCAACAATTTCGCGTAAAGTTTTCGCCAATTTTGTTTCTGTTGCTTCAAAATTTTGAATGGCAATTGGTGTTGGGGCAATATTTCCGGCAACGATATCCACGCGTAATTCAGCAAATGCCGAACCAATAAAAACAGATAATAGGGCGTAAACAGCGAATATTTTTTTAAGCATAAATAAATTTCCTTTTCCGTTCGCAGATTTTAACATAGCGAAACAAAGAGTGCAAGCGACACATCTGGTTAATCACACCATTTTTTTCGTTTGCCACCGTTATATTTTCGTGCCAACTTTTCTTTTAACATTATTGCTCCAACATCCCGACCATCAGATAATCTGACATTGGCATCTATGCGCCCCAGATATTTATCGTCTTTTATATCAGATAATTGAACAATAGAGTTTTCAGGGAGCAGTGCACCAAGTTTATCACGTGCTTTTATTGCTACCTGGATTTCAGAATCACAGTCCCCATGAATTTCTGGGGTATCAATTCCCAAAATTCTGACGCGGACAGAAACCATAACGTTGTTTTCCAGTTTAACCTTGGCCGCAAAGGTATCCCCATCATAAATATATCCAGTCGTTGCATAAACAGGGGCGGTTTCATCCGCAAAGCTGCCATTCCAAGGCAGTAATAATACAGGAATAAAAAGAAAAAGAAGTTTTCTCATAAAGGCATGTTATTAAAAACAAGAATAAAATCAAAATAAAAAACCGCATTCGCGGCATTATTTTTTTGTTTCTTCTATATTTGCCAAAGAAAACAAAACGGACGATATTAATGATTGATAGGGCACATGTTGTTCATCTGCCAGTTTTTTTATGCGTGTCAGGATTTCTTCAGGAATTCGCATATTGATAACACAATTAGATTTATTGAATGCGCGATAGGCCGCATATTCTTTTAATAAAGATTCTATGTTCATTACGAACAATTGTTGCATTACATTAGGCATTTTAATCCCCCTGGATAACTATCAATATAGTTGCAAACACAAACGTGCATACTGTCGTAGATACAAAGAACTATACCAGTGTATTTACAATTGTCAATACATTTGTAGTGTCGGTAGTATGTACGGGTGTAATGGCTTTTGTGTGGATAGTTGTGTTGAAAAAAACCGCAATAAAATTGCGGATTTAATAATAAATTAAAATTATTTTTTATTTATGCGCGGTTTTCCAGGCCGAATAATGTTGCGATATATTTGATATATTCTTTGCCCCAACGTACCAGTTTTTCTTTTGATGGCATATTTAGTAATTTAACGGGACATGGTATAACCGATGTATTTGGAAGTTGCCGTTTTATAAGTAACATTGAACGGTTTATATGGTCTTCGGTTGTAACAATTACTATTCTAAGTAAACCTTTCTTTAATGTTATTTGTCGTACAGCTACCGAATTTTCATATGTAGATTTTGATAATGTTTCCAGTTCAACCTGGTCTTTTATTCCTTCGGGGATAAAAGCGGAATATTCATGACCGCCAACCCCTACGATTTCTAGATGTCGATTTGGATGATTTTCTAATAGTCTCATAGCGTATGGAATTCTGCGTGAATCACCAGTTAAAACAAACAAAGTATCATCATCACGAATAAGGTCGCATTTATTTGGAGTTGCTTCTTTGAAAACAAATGCACCACCAGCAAGAAAAACAAGAGGCAATAAAGAAGATTTTAAAAGACTCATTTTACTGTCCCAGGATTTTTAATGTTGTTTTTCGTGCCAACCATGCGGTTGAAACAATAATAGCGATTGGTAATAATGCGATAATTCCCCATCCGGCTGATGGTATGCTCATTTGTGCCATTAACCCTATGCGTGTACCAGATGCCATAGATATAATTAATAGAATCATGGGTACGGCAAAGATTAATCCGATCGCTGCTGCCAGTGCGCTTATTTTTGTAATAATTGTCTGCATTTGTTTGGCAACGAATAAATCGCTGGCGCCAATTTGAGTCAGTATTTCCAGTTCACGTTTATGTATTAATGTAATGTTTCGTGTAATATAAGAAATACATAAACTGATTGCGGATAAAACCATCAGCATAACAATGACCGAAATAATCATAATTTGCCAACCAGCCTTGGTAATGTTTTTTGCGCCACTTGCGTGGGTTATAAAACGAACATTTGGCATATTGGCTGTTTGTTGTTCCAATGTGGTTAAATCAGATTTCTTTGCAACTTCTACTTCTATTATTTTTGGCAAGTATTGTTTTAATGTATTACTGCCCCCCAACCATGGTTTTAACATTTTTGCGACATCTTGGTCTGGAATTATATTTGCATGTTTAGCGGACATAGTTAATTTTTGGGCCGCATCAAAATCGCCACCAGGCAAAACCTGGATTGTTGCAAATGTATTCCATTTTGAATTCCAACTGTTAACGCCCGAACCAATTCCGATTGTAATTCCCAGCGATAATATCGCCAGAAACGATAGCAAAGCGATTAATGCCGTTAAAAAGATAGATTGTTCTTTTACAAAAGAAAATACCAGGGGTTGTCTTCTCATTATTTATCCCCCGCCAGTTTAGAAAACTGTAATTCTAGTTTATTAGACAGTTCTGTAAAATAATTTTCACTTTTCTTTGGCGACATTTTTTCAGTTACAGGTTGTATGTTATTTTTTACGTCGGATTGGAAACGGACGTGATGATTTTCTACGAAAATTTTTGGGAATTTGTATATATCCATTAATTTTTGACTGTGTGTTGCCAAAATTATCGCTGTGCCGAAATTTTTATTCATTTGTAGGAATAATTCCATCAAGCGCGAAGCCGAATCGTCATCCAAATTTCCAGTTGGTTCGTCCGCCAACAAGATTTCAGGCTGGGTAATAATTGCACGTGCAACCGAAACCCTTTGCTGTTGACCACCGGACAAGTTCAATGGTTTTTGATTTGCATATTGCGCCAAACCAACCCATTCCAAAGTTTTAGTTACGATCTTTTTTATATATTTTTCATCTGATCCGCGAACGCGCAGGGGCAGGGCAATGTTATCAAATACGGATAAATTAGAGATCAAAGAATATTCTTGGAACACAATTGCCATTTTGTTGCGCAATTGATTTATTTCATCACGGGAAATACCAATGGTATTTTTCCCAAATAATTTAATTTGCCCACGTGATGCGGGATGCAACATATAAATCAATCGTAATAAAGTGGTTTTTCCAGCGCCAGACGCGCCAGACAAGAAATAAAAAGATCCGCTGCTGATATTAAATGAGACATCAGATAAAACTTCGCGACCACCTTCGTAACGAGCGGCTACATTTGCAAAAGATATTGCTGTTCCTGCTTCCATGTTTTCCAGTATAGAAATAAAAATGTTTTCGGGCAATAGAATTTATTACATAATAAACATCATAATTAAACCAAGCGAAGTAAATACGATGGCGCCAAAAACCAAGGGCCAGAAATACTTTTTTACAATCTGATTAGATTTTTCTTGGAATTTCCACAATAACCAACCAATTATCATAAATCTTAATGTTCGGGTTATTGTTGTAAAACCAAAATAAAGCAATGGATTAAACCCGATAAATCCCGCACAAATGGTTAAAATTTTAAACGGCATAGGTGTTAATGTCGCAATTAAAATAATCAACATTCCATGGCGAACAAACATCCCGCGTGCAATTTCAAATTGTTCGGGGCTGCTGAAATTATTGATTATCCATTGACCAACAGAATCATACAGCCACATACCAATCATATATGCGATGGTTGTCCCAACCAGTGATCCAATAGACGCCATAACAACGGCCGGTACAGCACGTTTTTTGTTCGCAACAATTGGTGGGGCCATATAAACTTCGGGCGGGATAAACAAAAATACTGAATCACACAAAGTCCCAAAAAATACCAGCCATAATGCCCCGATACTGTCAGCTTTCTTTAATAAATATTCTTGAAGTTTCATGGGGCACATTGTAAAGTGTTTACATAAATATAGCAAAGAAAAAATAAACAAAGATAAAAAATGAAAAAGCAAAACAATAAAAGTTTTTCCCGCAGCGACAGGATTGAATCCAAAGTTCAATCAATGGTTGCGGAAATTTTACGTGATAAATATTCGGATGTAAATATAACTTTGACTGGGGTCGAATCCAGTGGGGGGTTGCAATTCGTGCGTTTGTATTATCAAGGGGATAAGAATCTCCAGAAAAAATTAGATGATATAAAACCACATATTCGTCATGAACTGGCGATTCGTATAAATCAAAAATATACACCAGATATACGATTCGTTTATGATGATACTCTTGAAAAATCGGAAAGAATTGAAAAACTGTTGGGGGGATTAAATGGTTAAAGTTGGTGCAAAGTACAAACATTTCAAAGGAATAGAAGTAGAAGTTTTACATATCGCAAAAGATTGTGAAAATTTAGAAGATATGGTTGTATATCGTGAATTATCAGATAACAGTATTTGGGTCAGACCGGCAAAAAATTGGTCAGATCAAATTGTTCGACCCGGAATAAATCAACCTAGATTTGTAGAAATATAACAATATCATTTTTTGTTGCTTGAAAAATTTTAAATACTGGTATATTATTGCCGCATTATGAATCAAAAGAATATCAGAAATTTTGCTATTGTTGCACATATTGATCACGGAAAATCAACTTTGTCCGATCGAATTATTGAATATACTGGTGGCTTACAATCCCGCGAGATGAAGGCCCAGGTCCTGGACAGTATGGATATTGAACGTGAACGTGGAATTACCATAAAATCACAAACTGCTCGTTTAAATTACAAGGCCAAAGATGGTCAAGAATATCAATTAAATTTAATGGATACGCCAGGGCATGTGGATTTCACTTATGAGGTTTCTCGTTCATTGGCCGCGTGCGAGGGCGCAATTTTATTGGTTGATGCAACCCAGGGTGTCCAGGCGCAAACTTTGGCGAATGCTTATTTGGCAATTGATAATGACTTGGAAATTTTGCCGGTATTAAACAAGATTGATTTGCCTTCATCAGACGTTCAATCTGCGCGCGAACAAATTGCCGATGTAATTGGATTGGACGCAAATGATGCGCTGAGTGTTTCTGGGAAAACCGGTGCTGGTGTCGCAGAACTATTGGAAACGGTTGTTCAAAAATTACCGGCGCCACATGGCGACGCAAATGCCATTACGCGCGCGTTACTGGTGGATTCTTGGTATGATTCTTATCTGGGCGTGGTGGTATTGGTTCGCGTTACGGATGGGAAATTAGTCCGCGGTCAAAAGATTAAATTTATGGCAACCGGCGCGGAATACGTTGTTGATAAAATTGGTTATTTCACACCCAAAATGATAAATATCAATGAATTAAATACTGGTGAAGTTGGTTTTATTATTACAGGGATGAAAACGATTCGTGATTGCAAGGTTGGTGATACAATTACAGACGCTAAAGAATCAGATGTAAAACCATTGGCCGGATTCAAACCATCTATTCCCGTTGTGTTTTCTTCGTTCTTTCCGGTCGAGGCTGACGATTATCCAAACCTGCGTGATAGTGCGGAAAAATTGGCATTGAATGACGCCAGCTTTGTATTCCAGGTTGAAAAATCTTCGGCGTTGGGGTTTGGTCTGCGTTGTGGATTTTTGGGATTACTGCATATGGAAATTATTTCCGAACGGTTGTCGCGTGAATTTAATTTGAATTTAATAAATACAATTCCATCGGTGCTTTATAAATTACATTTGCGCACGGGGGAAACAGTTGATTTGGAAAATCCAGCTGATATGCCAGACCCTACGATGATAGAGAGCATTGAAGAACCATGGGTTCGTGCAACAATAATGGCACCGGATAAATATCTGGGCGCGATGATGTCTTTGTGTATTGAACGCCGTGGTATCCAGGAAAATATCAGCTATGTTGGCAGCAGGGCGGTTTTGGTTTATAAATTGCCATTGGCGGAAATAGTTTTTGATTTTTACGATCGTGTAAAATCGTTGTCCCAGGGTTATGCCAGTTTTGATTATGTGCTGGCTGGATACGAAGTTTCAGATTTGGTAAAGGTTTCTGTTTTGGTAAATGAAGAAACGGTAGAGCCGTTATCATTTATGTGTCATCGCTCGTTTTCAGAAAAACGCGGTCGTCAAATTGTGGAAAAATTAAAAGATTTAATTCCTAGACACCAATTTAAAATCCCACTCCAGGCGGCACTTGGTGGAAAAATAATTGCCCGTGAAACAATTGCGGCATTTCGCAAAGACGTTACAGCAAAATGCTATGGTGGGGATATTTCGCGTAAACGTAAATTGTTGGAAAAACAGAAAGAGGGTAAAAAACGTCTGCGTTCATTCGGAAATGTTGAAATTCCACAAACCGCATTTATCAATGCTTTAAAGGTGGGGGATTAAATGGCACATCAGTTTTTCTTTTCACCGCGTATTTTGGATAATCTGCCCGCGCCAGAGTCAGGATTTAACGTTGTCCAAGATATTCTTGAGCCCAGACTTCGTTTGTATGTTACAGCGCGTGGAATAAAAACATTTTTTACACGTAAACGTGTTCATGGCAAAGACGAGCGAATAATTATTGGGCGTTGGCCAAAAATTTCCATAGAAGATGCCCGCGCAGAAGTTTTGAAAAAAATATCTATTGCATCCAGACCGGTACCGATTCGTCGTAATGGAATTATGTTTGATAAATTGGTCCAAGTTTATATAAATCAAAAAATAAGACGTTCAGCAAAAGGGTTAAAAAAACTGGAACGTGCGGTTGCCAGACATTGGGCACCATTGATGCAAACCAAAGTTTTATCAATCACCACAAAAGATTTAGAAAAGATACATGAAAAAATTCATAAAAACACGGGGGTTGCAACTGCAAACCGAATGCTGGAAATTCTTAACAGTGTATTTAAGTTCGCGTGCGAGAATGGCCACATTCGTGAAAATCCAGTCAAAGGGATAAAAAAAATTCAAAATGTTATTAAAAAACCAAAATTCGGTTCACGGGAATTTGCGCGTATATTGTCAGCAATAAAGAAAGAAAAAAATCCTGTTTTACGCTGTGCTTTTTTAATGTTGGTTTTCGGGTTTGCACGCAAATCTGAAATTTTTGCTATGCGCTGGCGTGATTTGGATTTTAATAATGATACTTGGCTTTTGCGGCCACTTTCTGATCCGGCGGTTGTCTTGTTGCGTAATATTCCACAAAGTGGCCCCTGGGTTTTCCCATCTCATGGACGGCATTTAACGGATCCACGTACGGCATGGAAAAAGTTGATAACGTCGGTTGGTCTGCCAGATGTTCAAATGAATGACATTTATAAATATATGATCAGACAGTTAAACTGGACCTCTGACAGGGAACAGCTACGTAAAAATATGAATAAAGTATTGACAAATATAGACGTGTTATAATTTGTTATAAAACTTGACATGGGGTGTAATAGGGTGGTATCTTATACGAAGTCGCCCGTAAAAAAACAAATAAAGGGCACAAAAAGTTTAACTTAAACTAAGGATACAAAATGAGCACTTTTGATAAAGTTCAAGCAATAATAGTTGAAAAATTGGGTGTGGCCAAAGAAAAAGTAGTTATGGATGCAAAATTCGTTGCTGACTTGGGCGCAGACAGTTTGGACGTTGTTGAATTCGTAATGGAAGTTGAAAAAGAATTCAATATCACAATTCCAGACGACGCAGCCGCTAAAATGCAAACAGTCGGCGATGCAGTCAAATATATTGATGCTACTGCTAAACCAGCAGCAAAATAAAAAATATACAGTTATGTAGGAAAAGAGCCCGTATTTTTACGGGTTCTTTTTTTAGTATAAGTTTCTTGAATTTTTCTTTCAATTATGTAAAATCTATGTGTAGTTTATACAAAAAGAAAGGATTTCTTATGACACGACGAGTAGTCATTACCGGTATGGGCATAGTGTCCCCTGTCGGAACAGGCGTTGAATTCGCTTGGAAAAATATTATTGCTGGAAAATCTGGCGTAAAAAAAATTACCGAAATTGATGTGTCTGATTTGGCATCTCAAATTGGTGGCGTGCCAACATTGGGCAAGGGCGAAGGGGAATGCGATTTTGATTTAATCGCTGAACTTAAAGAACAACGCAAATTAGATAAATCAACAATGTATGCAATGGTTGCTGCAGATCAAGCAATTAAAGATGCTGGTGATTTGGGCGATCCTGAACGCATTGGTGTTTGTATCGGTGGCGGTATCGGTGGTTTGCAAAATATGTACGAAGTTTCAGTGGAGCTGGAAAAAAATGGTCCTAAATATGTAAACCCATTTTTTATTCCAAAGGTTTTGATAAATATGGCCGCAGGTCATGTTTCAATCAGACATGGGTTCAAAGGTCCAAATATTTCAATCGTTACAGCTTGTGCAACTGGGACGCATTCAATTGGCGAAGGTGCACGATTGATTCAACACGGTGATGCAGACGTTATGATTTGCGGTGGAACCGAAGCGGCAGTTTGCCGAATCGGAATCGCTGGATTCTGTTCTATGCGCGCTTTATCAACCCGTAATGATGACCCGGCAACAGCATCGCGTCCATGGGACAAGGGTCGTGATGGATTTATAATTGCCGAAGGCTCAGGGATTTTGGTTTTGGAAGAATATGAACACGCCAAAGCGCGTGGCGCAAAAATCTATGCCGAAGTTGCAGGATATGGAATGAGCGGTGATGCTCATCATATTACTGCCCCTGCCGAAGGAGGCGAGGGTGGATTTCGTGCAATGCGTGCGGCATTAAATGATGTGGGGATTAAACCTGAAACAGTTGATTATATAAATGCACACGGGACCAGTACTGGTTTGGGCGACATTGGTGAAATGCAAGCAGTTAAAACTTTGTTCGGCAACGCACCAGTTTCAATGTCTAGCACGAAATCTTTGACAGGGCACTTGTTGGGCGCCGCCGGCGGGGTGGAGGCAATATTTACAACGTTGTCGATTCGTGATCAAATTGCACCGGCAACCATGAATTTACAAGATCCCGAAGAGATAACCGAAGGATTTGACCTGGTACCAAATGCACCGAAAAAGCGCAAGATTGATGTTGCGGTCAGCAACTCGTTCGGCTTTGGCGGCACCAATGCCAGCGTGGTGTTAAAAAAGATATAAAAAATAAAGGCGAATTTTTATTCGCCTTTTTTAGTATGCTAACTTTCGCTTTGCTTTTTATTAAGCAAATGCTATCTTTGTTTGCAATGAAAAAAAGAAAATCTAAAAAATCAGCTTATAAAAAGAAAAAGGTGGGTTTTTACGCCCAGCATCGTTTTGTCTTATCCGGAATTGGATTGTTTTTAATTGCTTTTTTATTTGTTTTTTGGGTTATTGGTATCAGCAGTCCTATGACTCAGACTGAATCATTTCAGGTTACAGATGGATCAACAGTTGGCAGTGTCGCGACCAAATTAAAAGACAATGGTTGGATTAATTCAGTTGATGTTTTCAAGATTATGATAATCAGTTTTGGTGGCGGGGTTCAAACTGGGGTTTATGATATTCCAGCAAACACCAGTGTTTGGCGTATTGCAAAAATGATGGCCAAGGGTGAAATTGCCAGTACAACAGTTGTTATTCCCGAAGGGCTGACAACAAAACAAATAGTTTCCATTATAAATAAAAATAGTTTCTTAACTGGATCAACATGTGAAACGTCTTGTCCAGCAGATGGGGATTTATTCCCAGACACTTATCGTGTGGGCAAGGGAACCAAGCGTTCCGCGGTTATTGAATTGATGCAAAAAAAGATGGCTGAAATTCAGCACAGTTGGGAAATTTCTGGTCACCATGCCCCAAAGCCATTAAAAACATGGAATGATGTTATTACTTTGGCCAGCATAGTTCAAAAAGAAACCCCAAAAACAGGTGAAATGCCCACCGTTGCCAGTGTTTATTTAAACAGATTAAACAGGCGTATGAAATTACAGGCAGATCCAACCATAGTTTATGTAATTACTAAACAATTGGGCGATATGAAGGGGAAGCCATTATTTTCAAAGCATTTACAAATAGAAAGTCCATTTAATACTTATAAAAATTATGGATTGCCCCCGGCCCCAATCGCAAATCCAGGGCGCGAAGCAATTACAGCCGTATTAAATCCGGCCGATACAAATTATTTGTTTTTTGTTGCTGACGGGCAGGGTGGACATAATTTTTCTAAAGACTTTGAAGGCCATAAAGCATATCGTGAATTATGGCGCGAGATTAAGAAATCTAAGTAAATTTGACAATTTTCAAGATTTATTTCCTGTTTAGAAATGTGTGGTTTTACTTGACTTTTGTTAAATATAATAGAAAAATTAGTTAGTAAACCGATAAGGTTTAAAAAATCATAAACCAAAAGGAAGGAATATGAAAAAACTAGTATTAACTTCTTTGTTTGCGATGTTCGCTGTTTCCAGCGTTCAAGCTGCAAATGTAATCAGCAACAATCCATTATATCGTCCAGCTGAAGGCCATTTTTATAATGTAACAGATGCAACAACATATACTGGCATAGGGGATGATTTCCGCGACTGGATATTTGCAACCAAATTGGGATATGGAATTACTGACAGATTATTCTTGGCATTGAATACAGATGTCAGCATGTATTTACCAGAAGATGCAGACAATGAAACAGATTGGCATAATTTTGGTGGCGAATTAAATTTCCGTGGCATTGATGATGCTAATTGGAAAATGGATGTTTACGGAAAAATTAATGTTTATGGCAGCGATTGGTATGATGAAGATTTGAATATGTATCACTGGACAATCGGAACACGCGGTGGTTATGTCGCAAACGATTGGACACTGGCAGCCATGGCAGAATATACTTATCACAATACCGAAGCATTCAATTGGAATGATGAATTTTATAAGAATCACAATTGGACATTTGGTTTGGATGGTCAATATTTAATGAATGAAAACTGGAATATTACTGCCGGTTTGCGTTATTATGTAATCGAAGATTATAGCGATGATGATCCAATTACGGGACTTTTGGGTGTAAACTATAACTTTGATTCTACAAAGTTCATAGGTGTATACACAGAAAGACAATTGAATGCTGATTCTAATGATGATATGTATAAATGGGGCATGAAATTCGGAATTGATTTTTAATTGGTTAATTTTGAATAAAAAAGCCGCGACATTTGTCGCGGTTTTTTGTTTCCCTTGTTTTATGGTCCATTAAATAGTAAAATATAATTATCGCCGAAAGGCTTTGAAATAATAAACCAAAAGGAATAAATATCTGCCGGTATTGGTTATGCTGTCAGCCCTAATATTATTCTGGATTTGGGTGCAAAATATACAATGCAAGATTTGGCATGAAGTAAACATACAGATTTAGAATATGATACACCGGTATTAGCATTCATGCTGGGTGCAAGATATATGTTCTAATTGTGTGATTAAAATAAAAAAGTCCAAAGTTTTCTTTGGGCTTTTTTTATTGCAAAATTTTTTTCAGGGATTATAATCAGCGCGCACTTTGGGGCATCATCTAATGGTAGGATACCGGATTCTGATTCCGTCCATGTTGGTTCGAGTCCAGCTGCCCCAACCAAAATTAAAGCGCCCTGTTGGGGCGTTTGAATTTTGATCGGGAAAGATTGATTACGAGAACCATTGGTTCGGAGTTGCTAGTTGCTGAAAACGAGTCTGGTTAAGAGCGAAGTTTGAAGCATACGAAACGAAAGGGGCCCACGAAGTGGGAATTACAGTCCAGCTGCCCCAACCAAAATTAAAGCGCCCTGTTGGGGCGTTTGAATTTTGATCGGGAAAGATTGATTACGAGAACCATTGGTTCGGAGTTGCTAGTTGC
>JBAYXF010000004.1:0-47933 GCA_041673665.1 Alphaproteobacteria bacterium
TGAACCGATGGAAATTCAGGTTTTAACGCGCTATCCATTAAGCATCCAAATTACATTGATAGAGGGCAAAAAAAATGAAATCCGTCTGGCAATGGATTGGTTGGGCTTTATGGTGAAAAAATTGCACCGAATTTCTTATGGGAAATATCAACTGAATGATTTGTCAGTTGGTGAAATAAAGAAAGTATAAAACAATTTTTATTCTTGAATAATTTTTCGGCGTTTGGTATCTTTCTGCTGTAATTCAAAGGGGAAATTTCAAAATGAAAAAAATAATTCCAATTTTATGTGCTACGGTCTTGACCGTTCCTGCGTTTGCAGAAGAAGCAAAAACAGTTGAAAATACAATTGCTGCCACACCAATGGTCGAAGAAAATTTGACCACACCGGTCGCAACACCTGTCAAGATTGAACAAAAAGTAGAAACAAAATCCGAAGTAAATCCAGAAATTAAATTCCCACGCGGTGTGCAACTGGGGCTGGGCGTATCTGTAACGTCTGGTATAAACGGATTTGTCGGATATGCTAATAAAAAATTTGATTCTTTTTGGTGGAAAAGATTGGGGGTCCGTTTTGATTTTGCAACGACCGCGCCAATTGAATCCACTATTAATGGAACAATAAACAGCGCTGTTGATGATGGGGAAGATGTCGGAGACGGTATGTCAGTTAAGAGTGTAGATGTTTCTGCGCATCATCTTGGATTGTTGGTTGATTTTTATCCATTCGGCGATACTTGGTTTTTGGGCGGATGGCGCCTGACAGGTGGTTATATGATGGGTAAATTTGGTGTTGGGGCAGATTTGTCTGGTACTTTAACCAGTTCACCCAGCGAACCGATCAGTTTTGAACTGAATGGGGCCGACTATCATTATTTGGGTAATGCTATTACTGGTCGTGCAACTGGAACTTGGAAATACTCGGGCCCATATGTGGGAACGGGTTTCGATCTGGGTCTGTTGTGGGGAATTAAAATTTATATGGATGCCGGTGCGGTTTATACAAATAAAACGGCCGTTATGGGTCTGAATGTGCCATTTAATGATTTGTTGCAGGTCAGCACGGACGGCGGCACAACATGGACGAACGTTGATCCCAATACGGATTTAGTAGATGATTTTAATGCAAATAAAGCCGCTGCATTAAAAGATGCAAATGATGATTTGGGGGATTATAACTTTTTCCCAATGGTTAAACTGGGATTAATGTATCGGTTTTAATAAAATATTTATGTTTTATAAAAAGGCCTTGGATAAAGGCCTTTTATATTTTTTGCAAAAGTGGCGGTTTTGCGCGAATTAATAAATCGCTTTGTAAAAAAATATATGCACAAGTATCAAAAAGTGGTGCATTTTCGCGCCTTTAAATTGATTAGAATTTTATGTATCTGAAAATAAATTACAAATATTTTTGACTTTGCGCTTGACTTTGGAAAAGAATCAGCGCATACTATACGGGCTTTCACGTTGGAATAAAAGCTTCAACCCCTGAAATTCTGCGGTTTTTTGGAAAAACAACGATTCGTCGTCCCAAAGCAAATCGCAATTTTGTAAATAAAGCAGCTCATCAAGATTTGTGTTGATGGCTGGCATTTTTATATGCCAAACAATCAAACACAAAAGAAGGGATGTGCAGGCAGTTAATTGGACAACATCCAAACTTAACATAAAGTTTGCACAATCCTA
Organism: Alphaproteobacteria bacterium; assembly: GCA_041673665.1. GTDB lineage: Bacteria > Pseudomonadota > Alphaproteobacteria > Rs-D84 > Rs-D84 > WRCA01. The sequence goes on from JBAYXF010000004.1 coordinate 1,686, forward strand.
GACAGGTAGTAGGTTACAAAATTTGTGACCTCGTTAAAATACTTGTCTTGCGAAATAAAGTAAAACGAATGACTAGATTTATATGTAGTCAGCTCGTAATGTGCAGGCTCTAGCTACAAGTTTTTTTTAGAACTTGAGAGTTTGATCCTGGCTCAGAACGAACGCTGGCGGCGGGTCTTAGGCATGCAAGTCGAACGCGTGTAGCAATACACGAGTGGCGCACGGGTGAGTAACGCGTGGGAATCTGCCCATCACTGGGGAATAACGTTTGGAAACGAACGCTAATACCGCATACGCCCGAAAGGGGAAAGATTTATCGGTGATGGATGAGCCCGCGTTGGATTAGCTTGTTGGTGGGGTAAAGGCCTACCAAGGCGATGATCCATAGCCGGCCTGAGAGGGCGATCGGCCACACTGGGACTGAGACACGGCCCAGACTCCTACGGGAGGCAGCAGCTAAGAATATTGGACAATGGGGGAAACCCTGATCCAGCCACGCCGCGTGAGTGAAGAAGGCCTTCGGGTTGTAAAGCTCTTTTAGTCGTGACGATGATGACGGTAGCGACAGAAAAAGCACCGGCTAACTTCGTGCCAGCAGCCGCGGTAATACGAAGGGTGCAAGCGTTGTTCGGATTTACTGGGCGTAAAGCGTCCGTAGGTGGTTTGTTAAGTCAGGGGTGAAATCCCAGGGCCCAACCCTGGAACTGCCTTTGATACTGGCAGGCTGGAGCGCGGAAGAGGAAGATAGAATTTGTGGTGTAGGGGTGAAATCCGTAGATATCACAAGGAATACCAATGGCGAAGGCAGTCTTCTGGTCCGTTGCTGACACTGAGGGACGAAAGCGTGGGGAGCAAACAGAATTAGATACTCTGGTAGTCCACGCCCTAAACTATGCATGCTTGTTGTTAAGCTCCTTCGGGGGTCTAGTGACGAAGCTAACGCGTTAAGCATGCCGCCTGGGGAGTACGATCGCAAGATTAAAACTTAAAGGAATTGACGGGGACCCGCACAAGTGGTGGAGTATGTTGTTTAATTCGATGCTACGCGAGAAACCTTACCGACTCTTGACATGTTCGACGCGATTTCCAGAGATGGATTTCTTCAATTCGGTTGGTCGAAACACAGATGCTGCATGGCTGTCGTCAGCTCGTGTCGTGAGATGTTAGGTTAAGTCCTGCAACGAGCGCAACCCACGCCCTATGTTACCAGCGGATAATGCCGGGGACTCTTAGGGGACTGCCCGCGTCAAGCGGGAGGAAGGCGTGGATGACGTCAAGTCATCATGGTTCTTACGAGTCGGGCTACAAACGTACTACAATGGCGATAACAATGGGTCGCAATGCCGCAAGGCAAAGCTAATCCTTAAAAATCGCCTCAGTTCAGATTGTCCTCTGCAACTCGAGGACATGAAGTTGGAATCACTAGTAATCGCTGATCAGAATGCAGCGGTGAATGCGTTCCCGGGTCTTGTACACACCGCCTGTCAAACCATGAAAGTCGATTTCACCCGACATCGGTAGTCTAACCGCAAGGAGGACGCCGCTTACGGTGGGGTTGGTAATTGGGGTTAAGTCATAACAAGGTAGCAGTACCGGAAGGTGCGGCTGGATCACCTCCTTTATAGAGAAATCCGTTTTCACGAACGGACACATCCAAAGACTGCCTGCACATCTCTTCTAAAAATTTGAGTATTTCTCTGTTTCGGTATCAGTGGAATGGAAAGAATTTTCGTATTTCCCGGGTCAGTAGTTCAGTTGGTTAGAATGCCGCTCTGATACAGCGGAGGTCGAAGATTCGAGTTCTTCCTGACCCACCATTTTGATGAGGTTGTAATCGTGAAGTGTTAGTTTTGGTTCGCCATTGCGAACACTTCACGATTCCAAATATTTCGGTATTCTCTGGAATCTGCTTTTTATATTGTTAATCGGTTTTATATGTCGCAAATCAAAGAAATTTGATTTGTTGAACATCGTAATAATCTCAAAATATCTTTCTAATAGAAGTATTGTCGCGATTTGCGTCGCGATAAAATTCAATTTGAAAACAAGAATCAACTTACAACTGCAAGATGGGAGTCGCTTCCCATCAGCTCATTCAAGTTATTTTTAGATGTGCTCTTCAAGCATGGATAAAAAGTAACAAAGGGTGTTTAGTGGATGCCTTGGCAATCAGAGGCGATGAAGGACGTGAAAGACTGCGATAAGTTCCGGCGAGCCGTCAATATGCTTTGACCCGGAAATGTCCGAATGGGGAAACCCACAGCTTTATGCTGTATCTTTAACTGAATACATAGGTTAAAGAAGCAAACGCGGAGAAGTGAAACATCTCAGTACCCGCAGGAAAAGAAATCAACCGAGATTCCGTTAGTAGTGGCGATCGAACGCGGAAAAGCCCAGTGGCCGATGTATTAGTTAACAAAATGGGATGGAAAGCCCAGCAATAATAGGTGATAGCCCTGTATGTGAAAACTAGTATTTTGGTCCAAGAGTAGGGCCGGACACGTGAAATCCGGTCTGAATATGGGGGGACCTTCCTCCAAGGCTAAATACTCCTGATTGACCGATAGTGAACAAGTACCGTGAGGGAAAGGTGAAAAGAACCCCGAAGGGGGAGTGAAATAGACACTGAAACTGAACACTTACAAGCTGTCAGAGCGGGTTTTCCCGTGATGGCGTACCTTTTGTATAATGAGCCAACGAGTTAATGTTACGTGCAAGCTTAAGCCGTTAGGTGTAGGCGCAGGGAAACCGAGTCTGAATAGGGCGATTTGAGTACGTGGCATTAGACCCGAAGCGGGGTGATCTAGGTATGGGCAGGCTGAAGGCTGTGTAACAGCAGCTGGAGGGCCGAACACACTAATATGGCAACATTAGGTGATGACCTGTGTCTAGGGGTGAAAAGCCAATCGAACCCCGTTATAGCTGGTTCTCCGCGAAAACTATATAGGTAGTGTCTCATGTGTTCGTCATTGGGGGTAAAGCACTGAAATGGCTAGGGGGAGTAAAATCTTACCAACCCATATCAAACTCTGAATACCAATGAATTAAAAGCATGGGAAACAGTCCGTCGGTGCTAAGGTCGGCGGGCGAGAGGGAAACATCCCAGACCACCAAATAAGGTCCCCAAGTAATGATTAAGTGGGAAAGTGAGTCGAGATTCCAAAACAACCAGGAGGTTGGCTTGGAAGCAGCCATCCTTTAAAGAAAGCGTAATAGCTCACTGGTCTAATTAAGAATCACGGCAACGAAAATGTAACGGGGCTAAAATCATTCACCGAATTTGTGGGTGCATCGTAAGATGCGCGGTAGCGGAGCATTCTGTAGGCCTGCGAAGCCAAAGGCGTGAGCCATGGTGGAGGTATCAGAAGCGCGAATGTTGGCATGAGTAGCAGCTAATCAAGGTGAAAAACCTTGACGCCGTAAGAGCAAGGGTTCCTATCCAATGTTAATCAGGGTAGGGTGAGTCGACCCCTAAGGTCAGGCCGAAAGGCGTAGCCGATGGGAACACGGTTAATATTCCGTGACTCGTGGGAGTGTGACGGATCTGGTAAATTGTATTTCCTTAATGGATTGGAAATGCAGTGAACAGGTTCCAGGAAATAGCACCCACATAAGAATCGTACCCAGAACCAACACAGGTGCTCGAGTCGAGTAGACTAAGGCGGTTGAGAGAACTATGTTGAAGGAACTAGGCAAAATGCATCCGTATCTTCGGTATAAGGATGACCTGTTTCAAGGCAACTTTAATCAGGTGACACAAACCAGGTGGGGGCGACTGTTTACTTAAAACGCAGGTCTCTGCTAAATCGTATAAGATGAAGTATAGGGACTGACGCCTGCCCAGTGCTGGAAGGTTAAGCTGAGGAGTGCAAGCTCTGATGTGAAGCCCCAGTAAACGGCGGCCGTAACTCTAACGGTCCTAAGGTAGCGAAATTCCTTGTCGGGTAAGTTCCGACCCGCATGAATGGCGTAACGATCTCCACACTGTCTCCAACATAGACTCAGCGAAATTGAATTCTCGGTGAAAATGCCGGGTACCCGCAGCTAGACGGGAAGACCCTATGAAGCTTTACTGCAGTTTCGTATTGGCATTAGGACACATTTGCGTAGGATAGGTGGGACGCTTTGAAGGCATGGTTTTGGCTGTGCTGGAGCGGTTGGTGAAATACCACCCTGGTGTGTTTTAATGTCTAACCCGCGTTCTTGAAACAGGGCGGGGGACAATGCGTGATGGGCAGTTTGACTGGGGTGGTCGCCTCCCAAATTGTACCGGAGGCGCGCGAAGGTTTGCTCAGGCTGGTCGGAAATCAGCCGGTGAGTGCAAAGGCATAAGCAAGCCTGACTGCGAGGGGGACACCCCGAGCAGAGACGAAAGTCGGTCTTAGTGACCCGGTGGCTTCCGTAAGGAAGGGCCATCGCACACGGATAAAAGCTACTCTAGGGATAACAGGCTGATGCTACCCAAGCGTCCATAGCGACGGTAGTGTTTGGCACCTCGATGTCGACTCATCGCATCCTGGGGCTGGAGCAGGTCCCAAGGGTATGGCTGTTCGCCATTTAAAGCGGTACGTGAGTTGGGTTAATAACGTCGTGAGACAGTTAGGTCCCTATCTACTGTGGGCGTTGGATATTTGAGCGAACTTGACCTTAGTACGAGAGGACCGGGTCGAACGAACCCCTGGTGTACCAGTTGTCACGCCCGTGGCACCGCTGGCTAGCTATGTTCGGAACAGATAACCGCTGAATGCATCTAAGCGGGAAGCTGGTCGCAAGATAAGATATCCCCATTAATCCTGTAATAGACCATTACGTTGATAGGTGGCAGGTGTAAGCACTGTGAGGTGTTTAGCTCAGCCATACTAATCGGATGATTGACTTTTTATCTTTTTGTTTGATTTTCTGAAACTTTTGGTTTCGGGAAATCAAACAGAATGCTTGAAGAGTGCGTTGTAAAAAAATGATTCTTTTTGAAAATACGATGTTTGTGAATTTCGTTCTGGTGATTATTGAGCATCAGCCACCCTCTGTTCCATCCCGAACCAGACAGGGAAACGATGTATCGCCGATGGTACTTTGGCTTAAGCCACGGAAGAGTAGGACGTCGCCAGAACGAAATTCATAAAGATGTATAAAACCGAAATATAAATAATCCGCCAATTTTGGCGGTTTTTTTATTACATATTACCTTTGACAAACTGTAAATTATGTATTATTATTCAGTATAAACAAATAATGAGGTATAAAATGGGTAATGTAGAAACCATAGCTGATAAAAAAGTAATAAAAGAATTAGATGAAAACACAGTAGTTTTAAAAAATAAAGATAAAATTGAAATATATTTTCCAAAATTTAAAAAAACTATTAAATTTCCGGCGGGTTCCGAATTTATTGATGCCTTTTCTCATCGTGGTAATTGGGAATAACCAGTGAATATAAAAATGGTTTATTTGGTTTGGATTTAATAGGTAAATTTAAACGAGTAAATTTATTAAAAAATCTTGCACAAAAACCCACTATAGAAGTTAAAGATATGATGAGTTTATATGCTTCTACAGCATATAGTTATTGTGATGATTTAGGTTATCAGGCAAGAAATGTCTCTTTTGTGGAAGGAAATAAAAGAAAAACAGTTAGTGTATCAAAATTAATAAAATCTAGGGCAGAACATAAAAGATAATAAAAAGGAAAGTAAATATGCGTAAATATGATAGAAAAACATTCGCTTTGAAAGTTAATGCCCCAATAGACAAGGTGTTTGATGGTGTGTCTAATCCTGAGTTTACACCATTGTGGGCGTTGGGTATTAAAAAAGAAGTTGCGAGTGAATTGCCACCAAAACTGGGTACGGTTTACAGCAGTATTTCTTATGACAGTAATGATGCTTTTGAACTAGTTGTTGATCAATTAAATAAACCCGTTTTAATTGGTATGTCCAGCGGTACATTTCATGAAACGTATAAATTAAAAAAGATTTCAGAAAATATAACTATGCTATATTTTTGCAAATGGTTTGATGATAAAAATGCTGATTATACGGGTCAGCAAGAGAGATTAAAAAAATTAGTAGGATTAATAGAAAAAGAATATAGCATTGAAAGCAGATAAATAGGGGAATTAGAATGAAAAATCTTTTGGTGTATCTTCATGGGTTTGGTTCACATGGTTACGAGAACTTAAAATTTCAAAAAAAATTAGCAAAACAATTAGATGCTCATTTATTATCGCCCCAGGCGGAATTGGCCAGTGGCCGTGCTCGCGGTGGGTTTGGGTGGTATCCGATCAGTGAAAATTGGCAGCATGATTTACATAGTGATTGGTTTGTTGGACAGCAAGGGTTGATATATTACGATATAAAAACAAAATTAAAAGAGCTAAAATTGGATTGGAATTCTGTAATTTTATCTGGTCGTAGTCAGGGCGCATTTATGGCATTAAAAACGGCACTAGGTGGTGTTATCCCCCAACCAAAACTCGTGATATCTTTTAATGGTTATTATATTGATAAAAGTTTATTCCAAATAACAAATACAAATATCCCCGTGTTATGGGGAAACAGTAAATATGATCAGGTATTATCTGAAGACTTAAAAAATTCTCATACTATTTTATCTGGCAAAGGGATAAATACAAAAATTATGACATTAGATAATTCAAATCATGACATGTTATCATTAAAAGATATACGTAAAATAGTTGTCGAAACGAAACGAATTGAGGTTGCTCAACGTTAATTATCCCGCGGTTTGCGGGATTTTTTATATCCGAAGTTATTCCTAGTGATTTAAACTATAATTTTTATTTATAATCATTTTATGATTAAAGAAACTTCAAAAGTTGCTGTACGACCACAAATGCCTTGTGAAATTTGTGGATTTTGGAGTACGACATGTGATCAGTCTAAATGTCGATATTTTCAAAAATATAAAGAAGAAATGAAAAAATTTGAAGGTTGCAGATAACCTAAAAGTCTAAAAATTAAATTAAAAATTTATTCCCAAGTATAAGAAATTCTTACTTCCACAATTTATGTGGTTATGATATAATAAAATAAAAAAGGAAGGGGTTTTTTATGAAAAACCAATTTTTTGCATATTTTGCAGCTATTTTGAGTACGGTTTTTGTCGCACCAGTTCACGCGGATCCGATTGCTGGATATGGGCAGACAACATCTGTGACAAGCACTGCATCTGCTGCTCAATCCCCACGTGCAATGTCCTCGCAACGTAGTCGTGCGTCCAGTGCTGAAAAAAATAGGGGAACAACAAGTAATGTAGTTGTAGCAAGAAGCGTTTCTTCAAGAAGTGTAAAATCTCCATCGGTTGCACAATCATCTAAAAACGTAGTTTCGCGCAGTGGTCGCACTTCTGCATCAACAATATCGCGTTCAACAACCAGCAATCGTGCTATACGTTCACGTGCTGCAACTATTGGCGCTACTGGTTCTGCGGCTAGGGTTTCGGTTTCAAGTGCAGCAGGAACCCGCGTTAGTGTAAGCGGAACATCTTCTACATTGGCCAGTAAATTATATACTGGTACTTACTCGAACATTATTGACCCAACAACTGGTTTGATTTCAGCAGATGCTTATAGCAATTGCGTAGAATCTTACTATACATGTATGGATGAAATTTGTACTGCACGTAATCCAGGCCAACGTCGTTGTGCATGTGCCGGCCGTGTTAAAACATTTGCAAATGTAGAAGAACAATTGCAAGCAGCAAAAGAAGATTTGTTAAAAGTTTCTGGACAATTGTCTTTGTTGATTACAACCAAAGGTAAAGATGTAACGGATGCATTTACTTTGACCGAAGCGGAAAAAGTTTTGAATTGCGTTTCTTGGCGTGATGCCAAAACAGAAGGTACAGAAGAAGAATGGTGTGAAGATCATACCTTGTTGGCTGGTACTACTAGCTGCAGCAGTTATGCTGGCCCACCTGATTTTGTATCAGACTATTGCTCTAGCGAAGATTTTGTTTTGGGTGGCTCTGACTGGATGGATGTTTTGAATGGTTCTGATTCCGATATATTATCAGGTTTGGAAACTTATGCGGATACGATTAACGAAGTTAATGTTATAACTGCGGATGACTCGGACAGTTTGTGGTCTTCGTATATGAATGTTAGTGATATAGTTGGTGAATTAGATGGTACTGGAACAATAACAGATCTTTCGTCAGATACATTGGCTACAATGTGGGGCTATGACCTGTTTGCATATGCTCATAACAATGTATGTAATCGTGTTTTGAATTCATGTTTTAATGGGATTTATGAAGCATGCGGAAGCCATGATGGAACAACTGGTCCATATAATTATAATAATACTATAACCATAGATAACGACAGTTCAGATTTAACCTTTGTTGAAGCAAGCGCATCAACAACTACAAGTACTGCAACATGTTTTGGTTATTCTTCGACCAGCGGGGATCCTTATACAACATTACGTCGTCCAATTGCTGATGCTCGTCGCAGCATATTACAAAAATATGCGCTGGATGCTAATGCTGATTGCGATACTTATGGCGAAGAATTAAAAACCCAGGCGACAAATATGGCGTATCAAAAAATTGCCGCTACGCAATATTTGCAGAAAAAACGTCTGGAATTCGCACAAGAAGAAGAGCTTGCAATCGCAACAGAATTAGCAGGGGCTAAAGAATATTATCGTAATTGCGTAAACGAAATTTACGATTGTTATGACCAACAAACACGCAGTAATCCTACATGGACAGTGGCACGTATAAAGAATTACTGTGCTCAAAGTGCAGAGTCTCCGAGTTGCTATGAAACAATGATATGCGATCAAGAGGTTGAAGTGCTTATCGATCTTGCGGATAACATAACATGTAATTATACGTATGATTGGGATAATAATACATGTAGAAACATCGTTCTGTTGTCAGAAATCCTGAATGGAACGGGTGCGGCCGCCGTAGCAACGGGTAGTGAAATAACGGCGAACTCTGCAGGGTTGCGTGAATACTGTTTGCAAGAAACCCCAGGTGTATATGGAGCAGGTAGTATTCGTAATTTCGGAGTTGATTGGGGCCCAGGATTTTAATTGAAAGATAATAAAGAGCAAATGATGGGGTTTTTACATTCATATGTGAAAAAAATAGTCATGCTTGGCGCGCATGTTGCTTTTGCTCTTTTCGTTTTTGAAAATGTGCATGCTGCAGAAGTAAGCAGGGCACTTCCGGGCAAGGCAAGTATTGTTGTCCAACAATCTAATACAGAAACATCAACGGATGAAGATAGTGTTAAATCTATCAGCCAGCGTTCTGCAACACCAGTAGTTGCAAGAACAGCAGCGGTAACAACCGTATCGTCAAGAACAGCAAACAGTGCCGCCCCCAGAGAATCATTGAATGAAACCGCACGTCAGGTTGGTCGTTCTTCTAGGACAGAGATTGCCAGTATAAATTCTACTGCACCAGTTCGTCGCGCAGGTGTTTCTTTGCGCCCAACAACGGCAGAGGTTGGCGGGCGTGCAACAATTGTTGGTACTAATATTCAGACTGGTTCAAATATGACCTCTGAAAATCGTCGTTTAACATCACGTGCTGCAACAGTGACTCCATCTGGTATGGCCCCTACGTCTTCTGGCAGTGATATAGAAAGTTCAAATAATATAACAGAATCTTGTATTGCACAGTATACAGATTGCATGGATCAATTTTGTTCGGTTATTGATGCTAATCAAAAAAGATGTGCGTGCAGTAATCGTCTCTCTTCTTATTCAAAGGTAGAATCTGCTGTAAAAGAAGCTAATACTCAATTAAATGATGTTGCTCAACGTATTCGTTATGTTGGATTATCTGCCGATGAGATCACTGCAATTATGAGTGCAACCGAGGCAGAAGAAGCATTAGAAAGAACGAAAGACACCACAGAATCTCGGAATATGTTGGATGAAATTGAAAAGCTTATTAAATCACCAGAAACAGTGACCAGTGATACCAGCAGCAGCACTTCGCTTGATTTAGATATCAGTTTTGATGCATCGGCAGATCCAGCAGATATGTTTAGTTTATCTGACAGTTCCAGTGATTCATTTTCTAGTTTACGTGGAACAGATCTTTATAATTCGGCAAAAAAAAGATGCCAATCGGTATTAAATTCGTGTAAGGAAAAAGGTGCTGATATGTCCCAGGTCCAGGGTCGTTATGATATAGCAATTGATAAAGATTGTATATCGTATGAAACGGGCTTGGAAAAGATGAATCAAACCCTGCGCACGAATGTACGCAGTGCAACGCAAATGTTGCAAAAAGCACGCTTGGCGGTTTTGGATGATCATAATACTTATGATGCCAAAGGTTGTGTGGGTGCTTTAGAAGACTGTATGCAAGATGATATGGTTTGCGGCAGTGATTATTCAAAATGTTTGGATCCAACAAAACGTTATATAGACGAAAATGGCGAAGTTGTTCTGGGACAAAATATTTCCAAGATCAGGGATATGATGGAGAATTTTGATAATTCTTCTATAGATGCTACATTTATTAGCAATGCATGGAGCATGTCTGGAATAACAAATTGTGATATATCGCCAAATAATAATGGTAAATGTATTGTAAAATATCTTTTGGGAAAAATCGGAATGACAGATTCTACCAGTTCTGGTTTATGCCGACCGGTTCTAGAAAAATGTCAAAAGCAGACATATGATAGCAATGGAAAATATAATTCTAAAAACCAAATTGTAATCAGTTATATCCAACGTGCCATGACAAACATTCGTGCCGACCAGGAGAAAATTATTTCTGATTATGCATCCAGTTGTATGGCAGATATTGCAACCTGTTATTCAAAACAAGTTACTCAAATTAATTCATGGTCATCCAATGCGAATGTTCAAAATGTTTATTCTGTATTAAAGGGCGCATGTCGAAATGTTGCATTGACTTGCAGTTATGCTGTATTTGCTGCAGACGAAACTATTGATGGTTGCCCAATTGAACAATTACTTGCACCAGATGATACAGCAACAGCATCAGATTCGTTGCGCCAAGGTATTTGTATAGAAAATATTTCAGATATATTCTATCAATCTATGTTGTGTCCAGATTATTCTGTATGGGTGGCCACCGCGGGAGCAATTGGCAGTCTATATAGCTCTGGAACCAATGTTTATGTTAATGAACGTTGTATTTGCCAAGATGGATATGGTACGGATGACGGCGAATGTATACAATGTCCAACAGGATATGAATTCAATGCTGCTTGTACTTATGCTAATGAATCAATTGGTTGCCCGATAATTGGATGTGGTTGTCCGTCTTCGACACCGCTGTGGGCCGTTGATGATGAAGAATGTGTTGCTACATGTCCTTCGGCAACGGCTCAGGTCGGTACTCTTTGCGAATAATAAATTTCTTGAAAATTGTATAACATTTGCTATGCTTTTTCAAAAAGGAAGAAAGCATAATGAGTGAAGCATACGCCGTTCTGGCACGTAAATACCGCAGTCAAGATTTCAATAGTTTAATTGGGCAAGATGTTTTGGTTAAAACATTGACCACGGCAATTAATACAGATCGTATTGCTCATGCTTATATTCTTACAGGAATTCGTGGAACTGGTAAAACCAGTACCGCGCGAATACTGGCTAAATCTTTGAATTGTTTAAGCTCGGGCAAGGCTACGGCCAACCCTTGTGGCGATTGTGAAAACTGCAAAGCAATTGCTGCGGGACAACATATTGATGTTTTGGAAATTGACGCAGCTTCACACACGGGCGTTGATAATATGCGCGATATTTTGGACGCTGCGCAATATCGTCCAACAAATGGTCGTTATAAAGTTTATATAATTGACGAAGTTCACATGCTTTCCAGCAGTGCATTTAACGCACTATTGAAAACTCTGGAAGAACCACCAGAACACGTTATTTTTATTTTGGCTACAACAGAAATCAGAAAAGTTCCAGTTACAATTTTATCACGTTGCCAACGTTTTGATTTGGTTCGTGTGTCTGTTGAAATATTAAAAAAACATTTTGCATGGATTGCGTCCCAAGAAAAAATAGAATTGTCAGATTGCGCAAATGAATTATTGGCGCGCGCGGCAGATGGTTCGGTTCGTGATGGATTATCTTTATTGGATCAAGCCATTGCTCAAACAGGTGGCAAGGTGGATGAAATTGCCGTGATGGGTATGTTAAAGCGTGCAGACCGCGCGGTGGTTGTTGATTTTATGCGCATTGTATTATCTGGTGATACATCCGCTGCAATTCAAAAGGTGGACGAGTTATATTCTAATGGTGCCGATTTAACAATGTTATTAAATGATATGATGGAATGGACACATTGGGCAACACGTATGCACCCAAGTTTGCGTATCAGTGATACTAATTTTGCTCCATATACAACCGATCAAAAAGAACAAATTAAAAAAATTAATGAAACAACCAATTTGAATGCTTTATCCAGAATATGGCAGGTAATGGTGGCCAGCGTCCCAGAAATGCAAGCAGCTGGAAATCCAAAACAATGTTTTGATATGTTGATTATTCGTTTGATGCATATTGCTGATATGCCCAGCATTTCAGAAATTGTAAAAAAGGAAGCATCAACTATAAAACCCGCGGCGCCAGCAAGCAAGCCAGTTGAGAAAACGAACAAACAAATTTCAACAGTGGCAGAGCTTTCGAAAGCATTATCCGATTCCAAAGAAGTTCTTTTAATGACACATTGGAATAATAATATAGAAGTTGCGGAATTTGCAGATGGGAATATTAAATTCTTTGATAGAAAAGAAGATAATGATTTTCAAAAAAAATTACGCGCATTCTTACTTGAAAAGACGGGAAAAGAATGGGTGCTGGAAAAAATTGAACCAATACAGAAAACTGAAAATTTACAAACCCCAACCGAGGCAATGCGGGCAGAGTTGGAATCAGATCCTGAAATAGCAAATGCTTTGGATTTGTTTGCTGGTGCAGAAATTGTGTCAGTAAAATAAAGGATAAGAAATGAAAGAACAAAGTGGACGTAGTTTAATTGAAATGTTAGGGGTCATGGCAATAGCTGGGGTTATGACAGCTGGCGCAATCAAAATGTATCAGGTTGTTCGTACCAGACAAGTTCATATGATGGCCGCAGAAAAAATGAAAACAATAGCGTTAAATACAAAGTTATTATATGCAGCGCGTAGTAATTATAATGGGATATCTATTGATTATTTAATTAAATCCGGTGTAATGACTTGTGGAAAATCGCCATTGACGGGCACAATACTTTCATTTACAGAAAATCCCGGCAGTAAAGAATTCGCAATGGTTTTTTCAGGTTTAGATTATAAAGATTGTATATGGATGACGACACTTAAAACAGATTGGGTATCCAAGTTTAGCGTTAATGGGTATTTTGAATCTGCCAGTACGTATTGCGAAGAAGACGAAAAAAACGAAGTTCAAGTTTGGGTGAAATGAAAAAAATAAAATCAGTTTTATTGTTTTTTATTTTAAGCGGATGTATTGCTTATCAAACGCCGCCTCATGATCAGTGGGCGGAAATTTTACGTGGCGCAACTTTTGCTGAAATGACAGATACAATGAAGGTAGCCAAACGCCCAGTTTTTTTGGGGGGTGGTGGAAAAATAATTAAGAATGAAGAAGTTGTGGGCAAGTCTCAATACGGGGAAGAACCATCTGCATCTAATTTAAATCCTGCGGTGTTGAAGTATATGGCATCTTTGGAATACGAACTGTATGATTCTTTATTAAAATCTGGAATCCAGGTTCAACGTGTGGGAACAGATGTTGTTTTATTATTAACACGGGATTCTTTTATGTATACGGACGCTCCTGAAATTTCCGAGGAAGGGGAAAATACATTAAAAACGGTATCAAAAATTTTGAAAAAGTATGATGCAACATTTATGGAGATTGCTGGCTATACAGATTCTATGCAGGATAAAAATGCATCCGAAGCATTGTCTTTGGATATGGCACAACGGGTTGCAATTTTTATGGCGGGCAAAGGCATAAATACAGCAAGAATGTTTATCGTTGGACGCGGGGCTGCGCGGCCGATTGCCGCCCAGGATGATATAGGCAGAAGAATGAATCGCCGTATAGAGATTAGATTTTCTCCGGCCAGATAATTTTTCCCATTGAAATTTATTTTTTTATGATTACAATTGAAACAAACAACCAAAAAGGAAGGAAAATGAAAAACAAAAAACCGCTTCCAAAAGAAGCAAAAAATTACAAAAAAATTGGTATTGTCGCGGCAGCGGTTATCGTTGTTGCTGCGTTGGGCGTATGGGGTGTTCGTCACTTTACCGCACCTGTATCAGTTGAAAAAGCAGTTGAAAGCGTAACAGTCGAAGCCGTAAGTGGTGCAGATTTACGTATAGCAATTGTTCGTATGGATACTGTTCAAAACGAAGCAAAGGTTTTATCTGATCTGCGTAAACAACGTGAATCTTATGAAACTAAATTGCGTAATGAACTAACCAAACGTCAAAAAGATTTGGAAAGCGAAAAAGCTGAAATTGAAAAATCCCAAGATGTTTTGTCCAGGGAAGCTTTGCAAAAACGTGTTGCTGACTATCAAAAGAAAGTCACAAAATTGCAACAAGATTTGACAATGCGCGCCCAAGCAATTGATGCGTCATTCCAAAATTCTTTAAGCGAAGTTCAATCTACTCATTTGGATCCAATAATTGATGCAGTTATTGCTAAAAAGAATTTATCTTTGGTTATCGATGGTCGTTTGGCTCGTGTTGGTGCAAATATTAAAAACTTGGATATTACCCAAGATATAATAAATGCTTTGAACAAGCGTATAACAAGCGCAAAGATGGAAACTCCAAAAGGTTTCTAAGAAATAATCCGGCGAAAGCCGGATTTTTTACTACCCCACTATTTCTCTTTATGATATAATTTAGGTATGAAAAAACTCTGGTGTATTTTAGGGATAGTGTTATTTACAGGCAATCTTTATGCCTTGGGCGGTCCAGATTTAGAAGCTTACGAGAATATTGCTATTCAACATCAATCAAAAGCTTTGGTTGAAACAGATGATTTATTGCTTAGTCCACAAACCCCGACAGAAAATATATGGCTTATGGATGAAAATGATTCTTATTATGGATGTCCTTTTTTTTCAACACGGGAATGTGATATTTGGAAAAGAAAACCCACAGTAATAGAAACTATAGATTTTCCAGAACGTCGTATAAAAAAGACAGGGGACTATAAAAAACAATTGCTGGAAAGATATCAAACATTGATGCATGCCGCGCGTTCATGCTGTGTTGCTGGAATGGAATATAGATTAAAACAATCCGGCGCAAGTAAAAGATTGGTTTATAAATTTATGATAGATGATGCGAACTTTTATAGATTTGGTGATCGGTGTTTAATGATGTCGGATGAAAAGTTAGAAACAACCTATCCGAACAGTGCAACCGCTCAAATGGTATCGGATGTTCGTGATACATGTTTGTGTAGACGACGCGATTATTTTGCTGCTTTGATTGCTCCGTTTGATGATTTTACAAATGAAGAATATGAATATTCTTATCAAGATGGATTAAAACGTGATTTAAATGTTTCCATTACAGAAGATGTGAATTTTATAAAAGAACAATTGGAAACTTGTCCAAAATAATAATTAAAAACCGCACTTTGTGCGGTTTATTTCTAGTGCTTGCACTTGGGTTTTTGGTATGTTATTATTCCAGGCATGAAAAAGATAATTCAATTTTTATTCGGTCCACGTGCCGCAAAAACAACTGCAGGCGAGCTTGCAAAAAAATTTGGATTGGAATTACGTGGAAACGCAACCACTGTGATCAGTGGTGTTGCACCAATTGCGGACGCCAAGGCCGGTGATTTGGCTTTTTATTCAACTGAACGTAATTCCGAAGCGTTCAAAATCTTGCCCATAGAAACCCTTAAAAACGCCAAAGCTTCGGTGCTTTTAATTCAACCAGAAAATGTAAAATTCGCGCCCAAGGGGGTAACTCTTTTAATTACGGACAGTCCTCGTGGAAATATTATCAAGGTAATTGGCGAAATATATAAAGAAAAACCCAGGGTCGGAATTCATTGGGCCGCTATGATAGAAAAAGGGGTGTTTTTCAGAAAACGTAAAACAGTTTATATTGGTCAGTTTTCAACCATAGAAAAAGGCGCTGTAATCGAGCAAGGGGTCAAGATTTATCCGGGGGCTTTTATTGGTCGTGGTGTAATACTGGGGGCGGGAACAATTGTTCATAGTGGCGCCCATATTGAAAATGCTACAATTGGGGCAGATTGCGTAATTCACAGCAGCGCAGTAATTGGCAAAGATGGATTTGGATATACTCGTCAAAATAACAAAAATGTTTTCATTCCTCATGTTGGGCGCGTAATGCTTGGGGATCGTGTTTCTGTAGGGGCTAATTCTTGCATTGATCGTGGAATGATGACGGATACTGTGATTGGCGAAGGTACCAAGATTGATAATCTGGTTCAAATTGCGCACGGTGTTGTTATTGGTAAAGAATGCTTTTTTGCCGCGGGCGTTGGTTTAGCTGGCGGTATTGTTGTTGGTGACCGGGTAATGTTTGGCGGGCATGTCGGGGTTGCCAATGGGGTTAAGATTGGTAATGACGCCGAGATAGGCGCACAAAGCGGTGTTCTCCGCGATGTCCCAGCAGGGGAAAGACATATAGGTTATCCCGCTGGACCAGGAATGGAATTTATGCGTGCTCATGCATGGGTAAAAAAACAAATGAGGAATATAAAATGATAGATACAAAAGGTGTAGAAGCGATAATTCCCCATCGTGGTGATATGAGAATGGTTGATGAAATTCGCGAGTGTGATGAATCCAGCGGTGTTGGAATAAAGTATGTTCGCGCGGATGAATTTTGGTGTTCTGGACATTTTCCTGGAAATCCAATTATGCCGGGCGTATTACAGATAGAGGCTTTGGCACAAACCGCATGTTTTATAGTTTTTAAAAATATGAAAACAACTGGTGCGGAAACTTTGGGTTATTTTACAACCATGGAAAAAATCAAATTTTCCAATATGGTAAAGCCAGGAGATACTTTGGAATTGCATGTAGAAGTTATTGCAAATAAAATGAATATGTATAAATTTCATGGAATTGCGCTGGTTGGGGGTAAAAAAGTATCCGAAGCTACGTTTTCGGCCATTATGAATTAATCAGGCGGGCAAGGCCCGCTTTTTATATATATTTATATAATTGATATGGTGTCCATATAAAAGGCGCATGGATTCCCAGTATGCGTTTAGCAAAAGATACGCATGTAAAAGAAGATATATAATTAATCGCGGAACTACAATTTATAAATATATTTGTAAATACCCATTCATTTCGCTTTAAAATCATTATATCGCGCTTTTTTAATAGTATAAGGTGTATTTTGTTCTTGGATATAAATTGAAGCATTAAATAATTATTATTATATTTCAAAATAACGGCACAGTGGCGAAATTTCCGACAGAAAATTCGTGGTAATATTTTCTTGGTTTTGTGTGTAAATCCGATAATCATTTTTAATCTCGTTATTTTAAGAACAAAGGGTAAAAATGCTTTCCCCCTTTGTTCTTTGTTAATTAGTTTTCTACCCATCCTTTTGCGGCAGCAGTAGCGGTGATCTTTTTCATGGCATCAAACCATAAAGCTGCCGCTGAGTTTTCTTTCCAAACATGTTGATTTGGTGTACGTCGCATATCCCCGAATTCTTTTAATACTGCTAATTGTTGCTCGCTTAATTTTCCAGATAAATATAAACGTGTAATCAAAGTTTCTACATCGATAGCCTCACAAGGATAGGGATTTTTTATAATTGTTTTTTCAAAATGGACGGCCGTTTTAAATCTGTCTCTTTTTCGACAAGTTAAAAACCAAAACCATAATTGTTCTGCGTCCCTGAATTTTTTTGCGGAATCAGTATCTGTGTTTGAATAAGCAGATATTTTTTTTTACATAATTGTTCATTTTTTCTCTCTCCATATTACCCAGTATGATTACTGGGCACTTATTCCTATACTAAAAATAATTGAATATTATCAAATAATACAATTATATATAGATATTAATATTAGATTTCAGAGTTATTTATAAAACTTTGATATAAAAAAATTCGCCTTATCGGCGAATCGTATTTTTTAATAATTGAATTTAGTTGGTGCCACTAGGGCGATTATTTGTTTGGTTGCTAGTATTATTATTGTTTTCCAAGGTTTGTATAATCATTACGTTAAATGCATTTAAACATGCAGATAAAGTATTTTTATTCAAACCGCTTACGCTTTCGCATGCTCCATTTGTGCCGGTTAATTTTGCATGTCTTGCAAAATCAAATAAAGCGTATGTTTTTAATTCTTGATCCAATTGTTTTTTTGCATTTCCCAGACTGGATTCGTTTTTAATAAGCCCGATGTTCCTTTGGATACAAGCCAAAGATTCTTTTGTCCCACCCTTTAGTTGGCAATTTTCTGCCCCTGCGATTATAACTGCTTTGTCATTAGATTTAGAACTGCTGCTGGATGAATCATCTGTTGCGTTGCCACCGGCAGCCTGGACTTTGGCGGTCAGGATAGATTTTTGCAATTGAGTCTTAAGGCGCTTTACCATTACATCCAGAAAATCATATTGCTTTTTCATTTGCTGGGTCATAATTGTGGTTTTCAAAGCGATAATATCGCTAGTTTCTTGTTTGTCAGCAGAATCATTATAAATTTTACCAATATTATATGCATGCGTGGTGCACAAAGCGACGGTTTGATTAATAAATTCATTATTATCATTAGTACAGCCGTTATCAGCAGCGCGTACCGAAGCAGTCGTCAAAATGGCGAAAGTAAAAACAGAAAAGATTAAAAATATTTTTTTCATTTCTTTACAATTTATTAAATATATTTGTTTTATTTCTATTCCCAGCCCAAGGATTAATGCTAAGATCTGGGACATTGAGAGAAGGGGCTTTCAGTTGCGGTACAAATACCACCCTATTAGAATTATTCGGGGTTACGGTTGTTTGATTGGAATCTACCTTATAACTAGTGTTTGAGTCTGAATTATTACCGGCTACAGATAATTGTTTATCTAGCTCGTTTATTGTTACACATAAACCAGTATCAGGTAAACGTCTGCGTTGAACCATGGTTCTAAGTTTGTTTATTTTTTCTTTATCTGTAACTTGGCACCATTTTATGGCTTCGCTAGAATCTTTTATAATATTTGGTGCATCTTGATTTATAATTCTTTTCAGGGTTTCTATATCAATACTGGCCTGTTTTTTACGATTTTTAAATAATGTAGAATTATCAATTGCATCAGATGCACATGCAACGCGTATTCCACCACTGCTGCCCGCATCCATGTCTAACCAATTTTGTTTAACTTCTTCTTGGCTGTTAAGCATATTTAACAAAGTACAATGTGGTTGTTGTGATTTAACACGACGATTTCCTTGATAATCTTCATAAACAATTTGATAATATCCACGTTTTGCGGAATCGTACCATTCACAACCATCGGGAAGTTTATTGTTGTTATCTGGTCTGCATGTATCACACATATATTTTCCCCATACATTACATGAACCATTCAGCATCATATAAATATCCGTAATATCTACGCCCAGACTTTGTGCCAGAATAAGAGCGTCATATAATTCATCCAAAACAACTTCGTATGGATCAAAAAATTTATTTGCTTTATTTTTGAATGCTTTGACGCGTTTTGGGCCCGTGCAATTATCACCATTAACATCGCAACCTGCATAATCAAAAACATTTTGCATTGTATTTTTTAAATCTTTCATTGCAACTTCGGCATCTTCAATTTTTGTTAATATCTGACCACCAATTTGTTCGCGTGCTAAAATATCAGCGGATACACCATTTGCTGCCGCGTTTGCAATTGCAGTATCTGGTGCTGCCGCCGCCACCGCTTCAGCTTGTTGTGCGGCTAATTGTTTTTGTTCTTCTAGTGCTTGTTGAACGGCCGCCGCTGATTGGGCGGATTGTTCCTGCATTTGTTGTTGCATCTGTGTCATTTGCTGTTGCATTTGTTCCATCTGAGCACTGGATTGGGCGCTTGCTGCTTGGGCCGCATTTGTTGCGGCAGCTGTTTGGGCTTCGGTTGCTTTCGCATTTGCATTACTGACCATTTGTGCAGCTAATGTTTGAATCAAATCATCTCCATATTTTTTACATGCTTCATTACTTTGTATACATCCTGTAACAATAGGGATAGCTATGTCCATAGTTGTACAGCCCGCACATTTAGGTTGGGCACAACGTAAAATTAAAGAATTACAATTTCCAAAATCAGCTGTTGCACTATTTTGTTGACCAATGGGATTTTGATTCATCATATTATTCCATTGGTTATTGTTCAATGCACCTGTGTTGCCCGTAAAAGCAGTACGATTTCCAGATGATCCCCCCGCGTTTTCAAATGCAGGCCCCGGGCCACCAATTGGTGAGTCCGCACGCGCAAAAGGCTCTGTGCATAAAGTAAAGCACAGACCACAAAGTACAGATAAAAATCTGGTTGAAAACTTCATCTTCTCTCTATAGATAAAGTTTATCATAAAATACAAAAAAATGAAAGAAAAAATAGTGTTCATTACGATAAAATAAAATCCGCATAACTGCGGATTTTATTTTATTGGAGGGAAACAATCTCCCCCAGTGCTGGGGCAACAATTAAATCCTTGTTCGCCCATGTCTGTATAGATTTCGCCGGAACAACATCCATTTGCATCTGGTGCATTTCCGTCTTCGCAAGTTAATACTTGATTATTTTCCTCGGCTGGTGCTTTTTCTTTTGCGAATGGATTTTTTATACTTCCATCATCATTGTATTCCAGACCCAATACTTGTTCATTATAAGCTTGGTTCCCCTGGACAATGGTTCCTTTGGCTGTGTCTCCAGCAGTTACACCATAGTTTTTAGCAGCAGTAGTTTGTTGTTGATTAGTATATACTGCGGCTTGTTTCGCATTATTTGTTGCAGTGTATTGGCTTGATTGGCAGTATGCAACAACCGTACGATAATCATAACCAGCATCTGATATTGTCTGTGCTGTAACACCAGAAGCCAATTGACCATTTGTTCCACAATATTGTTGAATATTAAATCCACGAACCTGGCCAATCCAAGAAGCATCAGTATAATCTGCTTTTGCTTCGGATGCTTTATGAGAAACATATTTTGATGGGGTTAATGTACAATTTTCCACACCATTAACTTTGTCACAGAAATTAACAACTAAATCTTTTGGGGAATAAACGGTTATACGCGTTCCAGCCGCAATTGAAAATGGTGGTACTGTGTTATCCAACATATCAACCATTAACTTTTGCGCAACTTTATTCCACGTATTAATGATTTCATTTTTTGCAAGTTCCGAAGAGCGGACCTGGCCACTTTGAGTAACAGTGTTACTATCCAAATCAATTTGATTAACAAATTTATCCGATATTGGTGCAATTAAATTAACTGCTGCTGGTACGACTGCAGTTATCATTGGCATAATAAATTGTTCCATATAATCGGTGCTTCCGTGTCCGGGAACCCCAACACGACCCTGGCTGTCGCCAGCAAATGGTTCATTCCCGTCAAAGCTGAATTCGACACCATCTGGACGAACAAAGCGATACCATTTTATTTGCATACGACCGATTGCTTTATATGGTCCAGGTAATTCCCCAGTTAAATACCCAAGCATCAAAGTTCCGGTTGGAATAATGATTGTACGGCCATTATCCGAGTAAACATGTCTGTCTACGGTTGCCTGAACCGGTAACATAGATTGCTGGTCAAGCTTAGAGTCTGCACGAACCTCATTAACGATAGTTGCAGGAATTGGTTTATACTGACGCAATACAAAAGAACGATCATAAGGGTCAGTAGAAACAAAAGCATCGCCAGCCTCGGCAGAAGAAGGAATTAAATTACTTGTTGGTTTATATGCAAATGCGGGATTAATTTCAGACAGACGTTTTGCGCCCCCCGCTGCGTTTGGTAATTCTGCGGCAGAACCAGTTTTTTGATGTGCCATATTTTTTTCACGTATCACAGCAGGATTTGATAAAACTGGTAATTTTGCGCCAGATGCTATAAATCCAATACGATCAAAATCCGAACCTATTTTTTTACTGGGATTTTTTAGATCTGTAATAAATCCAGTGTCTGGATTGTATTCACCAATTGGTTGTGTACAGTTAGTATCTGAAAAAGGATGAAACAAATAGTGTCCGGCTTGGGGGCGAATCCAACCGATTTGTTTTCCATAAGTATCATATCCCCCAAAAGAAAATTCATAACAACGTTCAGGATCTAGTTCAGATGTTGATTTGCGTTCCGGGCCGGCATGATTTTTCATTGGTGGTGCAATTGTATCAACGGCTTCGGATACAGGATTTATTTCAGCTTTTGGTTCCGCAACAATTTTTGGCTCTTCTTTTACTGGTTTTGGTGGTTGAACAAATGTAGAAAGCGCGACAGGTATTTCGATTGTCTTTGCCATTTTTGCTTCGGCGCTGGCTGAATAATATTCAACCAAAATTTTAATACCTGTTTTTGCCAAATCAGTTCTGGGTATCCACACTAATTCCGCAGTACATGGAATTTCAGGAGAAATTTCACCCATATTAGTGCAGGTAGTATTTATACTTAATCCACTTATTGTTTCAGATAATTTTATACTGGGAATTATCGCGGCTGTATTAGGTGTAATTTTAATAGACTGGGCAAGTTTTTCGCCTATTTTAGAATCCATCCATTCTATTTCGGCTGGATCCGTTGCAATTTCTAGGGCGATGGTAGGTGCCTTTACAGTTTTGTCTTTTTTATTATGTCCCAACAATAATACCAATAATACAACAACAACCAAGAATGCGGAAAATAAAACAATCCACAATACATGCCGCGGCACGTTTTTTTTAATTTCGGAAATAGTTGTTGTTATCGTAGCCAATTTTTAACTATGGGTTTAATGTGTTTTTTATCCCATATCCCTTTATTATTTATTGCAACCTAACTACGTTACAGCTGGTACCCTGGAATTTGGTCAAACTGCTGCATAATTTTTCTGCGGTTTCCATATCTGTTATTGGGCCAACACGTAAACGATAAAGTCTGGCATTAGCGCCTGTTGCGCCCAAATCCCCGACGCCTGCTTCATCAACTGCGAAATAAACCATATTTTTATATGGAGTCAAAAGTCCTTGGCCATCTTCGCCACTGAACTTGGCCAGCAATTTGGTCCAATAATCATTAAGCGCTTTGACCGAAGTATCGGATTTAAGCTCTACCGCTATACCCGCCTGATTAGATGATATAACCGGTATATCACTTTGTGGTAAAAACGCGCCGGTTGTATTACGTGTTGTCGGTAACATATTAACACCGGTTGTTCCGCCAGAAGCATCACCAGTTTGTATTGTCATCGGTACTTGGAATCCATTTGTATTGATATTTTGTTGATATGTAACCCCAGAATCAATATAAGCATTTCCATAACCAACATTTTGTAATGATTGTGATGATTGTATTCCTTGCATTACATTAGATTCAGCTAAAGCCATAACGCTGGAAGTATCTGCAATCAAGAAAGGTTTAGAACGACGTTTGATACAAACGATTCGTTGACCGCTGCGCAGAACCATATCACCAACGGCCTCTACGATAAGCAGACGACCATTTTCACCATCGGTTCTAAATCCAACAGGTGATTCCCCGCCCTCAACCAGGAGAGACACGACAGGGCGTTGAGTCATTGCAATAACTTTGTCACCAAAGTCAATATAAGTAAATATTCTGTCACGCCATACACGTTCAGGTGCGATTACAAAATCATCAGGATTTGGAACAAAAATATCCAAATCAAAACGGAATTCAGATGGATCAATTTTCATTGTTTTTATCCACCCGTAATCTTCGCCATCAACACCCAAAGTAGAAGTTTTTGTTTTGCTTGGGAATATAGAATTCATACCAGATGTTTGACTGTTACTGGAAGAAGTTGTTGTGCTGGACAAAGTAGAACGACCATCTAGAACTATATCAACCTGGGAATATGAAATTTCGCTTGAATTAGCAGGTTCAGAGCGCAGGTAGAACAAATATTTATTTCCAGATTTTCCGGTAATAATCAGATTGGTATCACTTCCTTGGTTGGTTGCGACTGGCGTCATGTAAATTGTACTGCTTCCTTTTTGAGGACTCATTTGAAACAGGCCTTCGTTACCAATAACACCATCTTCAATAACTTCCCCCTCGGGCAAGTTAATCATAGTTACCATTCCATTACGCAAACGAATTGGCAATACAGCACCCTTTGTCCATGTCAGTTGTGCATATCCGGGCTTAGAACTGCCGGTGGCCATGTTTGCTTCTGGATTATCCCATGCGTCTTGAATGCCATGATCTTCAGCATTGGCAACCCCAATGCAAAGAGCAAAGAGCAAAGAACAAAGAGCAAATAATTTATTTTTCATATCTATTCCTTCCTGAAACATCATTAAAAAAGATCAAGTGGATCTGCTCCACCAGACTCTATCCGGTATTCCGAGACTTGTAATCCCAGAGGATTTTTTTGTTTCGCGCTCCATTTTACTTCTGGTGCGTAAGTCAAGCCTATTACAATAGTAAAATCTTTTGGCATAGTTTGTCCAGAGCTTTCTGATGTGCAAAACCATCTGAATCGAACCGCGAATTTATTGTTCCCACGTGGCTCTATAACAGGGGATTGAAATTCTATTGGACATGAAAATTGAATGTTCGGGGAATCCTTCATAAATGCTGACCATAATT
The DNA here is from genome assembly GCA_041673665.1 of Alphaproteobacteria bacterium. Lineage (GTDB taxonomy): Bacteria > Pseudomonadota > Alphaproteobacteria > Rs-D84 > Rs-D84 > WRCA01. The sequence continues at coordinate 26,493 of JBAYXF010000004.1, forward strand.
GTGTTTCGGTAAAGGTCGCGTAAATCTCACGCGAAGACCAAATATAGACAGGTCCGTCTGGGCTGCGCCATTTATAACGCATGGCATTGATATTTGGGATTATTTCATTGCGTGCACGAATGTATTCTTTGATAAAATTTTCTTTGTAATCGGCCAAAGTTTTATCATTCACAGGCAGTGGTTGAATTTCAACAACCTGGGTTTCTGCACGATGTGAATTCAAAAGAAAAATCTGGGTTTTGGTTAATGGGAACATATTTGATACCGCAAAAACAAGGGCCAAAACAGTAGCAATAGCAGCGGCTAAAACAAAAGACATCATACGAGCGGTAAAAGCATTAGGATTTAGCATTGCCATTTTTTTGTGAAATTCTCCCTTCTTTCGGCGATTGTAGTAAATTTCAGGGGTATCGTGCAAGTAAAATTTTCATTATAAAATCATTTGTGTAATATTTGGGGCTTAAATTTTCGCTTGCCTTAAAAAAACTAATGCGCTAGAATACTTTTCGCTTGATTTTAGTAATAAATGTGTTATTGTGCGCGGGCGCAAATAGATAAAATGGGGTAAAATCTGCACACGGTTGGCATAAAAATATGTCGACTAAAAAAAGTTTTAGGGGCATAGTTCAACGGTAGAATAGAGGTCTCCAAAACCTTTGATGTGGGTTCGATTCCTACTGCCCCTGCCAGAAAAAAACGGAAAAAAATTGAAAAAATTTCTTGATTACATTAAAGCTGTCCGCCAGGAATGGTTCAAAATAGTTTGGCCATCACGCGATATCGTTATTCGTGCAACTATAATGATTTTGGTGTTTTCTGGACTTGCGGGACTCTTCTTTTTCGTAACCGACAGCATTTTGAATGCGTTGGTCGGGCAAATTTTTTAAACTAGCGGGAGCAGGCTGATGCAGTGGTACGTTGTTAATGTTCATACAGGATGTGAAGATAAAGTTGCAAGAGAATTGCGCGAACAAATCAACACACGTAAATTGAACGCATTGTTTGGTGAAATACTGGTACCAACACGTGAAGTGTCGGAAATCAAGGCCGGCAAACGTGTCAAAACAGAAAAGAAATTTTTCCCTGGGTATATTGTTGTTCAAATGACAATGGCCAATGAAACATTTTCATTGGTAAAATTGCACCCCCAGGTTGTTATGTTCTTGGGGCAAAAACAAAAACCAGTTGCTATTTCCGAGGAAGAAGCCCGTCGTTTGATTAAGCAAATAGAAGATGGCTCGAATGCAGTAGATGAAACAGAATACGAAGTTGGACAAGAAATACATATCATCGATGGTCCATTTATGAATTTCAATGGCATTGCAACCGAGGTTGATAACCTGAAACAAAAAATGGTTGTCAATGTATTGGTATTTGGTCGTGAAACCAGCGTCAGCTTGGACTTTGGCCAAGTAGAAAAGGTATAATATTTTTAAAATATAATACCAAAACCCGTGGAAGAAGTTGCCGCTTCGCACCACAAACTCTAAATCTAGGAGACTTAAAATGGCAAAAAAAGAATTAAAGGGGATTGTTAAACTTGTTGCCCCTGCAAAACAGGCAAACCCATCGCCTCCAATTGGCCCAATTTTGGGTGCAAATGGCGTTAATATAGCCGAATTCTGCAAACAATTTAACGATGCTACTAAAGACATGGAAGCTGGTATGCCAATTCCAGTTGTTATAACTGTTTATACTGATCGTACTTTCGAATTTATTATGAAATTGCCACCAGTATCATATTTCATTAAAAAGGCATTAAAGCTGAAATCAGCATCTAAAAAACCAGAACGTGAATTTGTTGGAACATTACCTATGGCCCAAATTCGCAAAATCGCCGAAGAAAAAATGCCAGATTTAAATTGCTCTACCGTTGATGCAGCTGCAAAAATTGTTGCTGGTCAATGCCGTTCTATGGGCGTAAAGGTGGGGGAATAAGATATGAAAACTACTAAAAGAATGAAAAGCTTGGAATCATTGGATACCAAAAAAATCTATGGCTTGAACGAAGCAATTGAAACTTTGCGCACATTTGCTAGCAAAAAGTTTGACGAAAGCTTGGAAATTGCTGTTCGTTTGGGTGTTGATGTTACAAAAGCAGATCAAAATATCCGCCTGATGTTGGCATTGCCAAATGGAACCGGAAAACAGGTTCGCGTCGCGGTTATTACTAATGATAAACAAGACGAAGCAAAGAAAGCCGGTGCCGAAGTTGTCGGTGGTGATGATTTGATTGAAAAAATTGCAGGTGGACAATTGGATTTTGATCGCGTTATTGCAACGCCTGATATGATGCCAAAAATGTCCAAGGTTGCACGTGTTTTGGGACCGAAGGGTATGATGCCTAATCCAAAATTGGGTACGGTTACAAATAATGTTGCCGAAGCCATCAAAACCACAAAAGCGGGTCAGGTTGAATTACGTGCTGAAAAGAAAGGTATTATTCATGCTGGTTTCGGGAAAATGTCATTTTCTTCGGATAAACTAGTAGAAAATGCCACTGCTGTAATTGATGCTTTAAAAAAAGCAAAACCAAGCACCAGCAAAGGTCAATATATTTTGGGTATAGCAGTATCAACAACCCAGGGCCCAGGTTTAAAGGTCAATATATAAAAGAATTCTTGTCCGAGACTGAGGGCGGTTGAAAAACCTTAAAACCCAAAAGCCATCATAGACAAAAGAGATTAACGCTCTTTTGGGACACGGAAGAGCCCCAATCGCAAGATTGGAAAGTAAACGAAAGCAAAAGGATAAAGCGTGAAAAAAGATGAAAAATCCGCGCTGATATCGTCTTTGCAGGAAAATATCAAAAGTGCGAATGGAATTTTCGTTATTGAAAATCATGGCACCAGCGTAAAAGATTTCGAGGCTTTGCGTCGTGAACTTGCGCCGATGACATCGGTATTCAAAGTTGTAAAAAACCGTTTGTTCAAACTGGCATTAAAAGATACCAGTTTTGGTGATATTGAACAGCTTATGAAGCGTCCAACCGCGGTTGCAATCGCAACTGATGGATTGGCTGTGACCAAAGTTTTGGCAAAATTTGCCGAAACTCATCCAACAATTTCTATTGTTGGCGGCCAGATGGATGCGGGTTTGCTGGATGTAAAAGCGATAGAGCAATTGTCCAAACTTCCATCATTGCTTGAAATTCGTGGCACGATTGCACGCATACTTGTTGAGCCTGCATCACGTTTGGCGCGCGTTTCTGGGGAATATGGAAAAAAGAATTAAATAAAATAAAAGGAAACTAAAATGGCAGATATTCAGAAAATTGTCGAAGAATTATCAAAATTGAGCGTTTTAGAAGCAGTTGAATTGTCAAAAGCTTTGGAAGAAGCTTGGGGCGTTTCCGCAGCAGCAGCAGTTGCAGTTGCAGCTGGGCCAGCTGCCGCAGCTGAAGAAAAAACCGAATTTGACGTTGTGTTGGCAGATGCTGGCGCAAACAAATTGGGCGTTATCAAAGCCGTAAAAGATGCAACTGGTTTGGGTCTGGGCGATGCGAAAGCATTCGTAGAATCAGCACCAAAAGTTGTTAAAGAAGGCTTGTCTAAAGATGATGCTGAAAAATTGAAAGCAACTTTGGAAGCTGCAGGCGCCAAGGTAGAGCTGAAATAAAACAGCAAAGTGCAAAAAGCAAAGAGCTATGCTCTTGCTTTTTGCGCTCTGTCTGACAATTTTGGAATTAAAAAAATTAATTCTTGAATTGTTTTCAATTTTGCGAGTGGATGTAATAAAAATATTACATTTGCTCTTTAAAAATGGAGTATAAAAATGGCTGTTATCCAAAAATTCAGAAGATCTTTCGGAAAAGGTTTTTTGAAAACACCCCTGCGTGATTTGGTCGAAATTCAATATGATTCTTATAAAGATTTTTTACAAGAAGATGTTACCCCCAGTGCGCGTCGCAATATCGGATTGCAAAATGTTTTCAAATCTGCATTCCCAATCAAAGATTATGCAGGTGTTGCTGATCTGGAATTCGTAGAATATACTTTGGACAAGCCACAATATAATGTTAAAGAATGCATGTTGCGCAACATGACATACAGCATCAGATTAAAATTAAAATTGAAATTGATAATTTGGGATATTGCTGAAAATGGCAAAAAAACTTTGCGTGATATCAAAGACCAAGAAATATTTATGGGCGAAGTTCCATTGATGACAGAACGTGGAACCTTTGTTTCTTCCGGTGTTGAACGTGTTGTCGTATCACAAATGCATCGCGCCCAGGGTGTTGTTTTTGGTTTGACCAAAGAAGCAAAAGCAACCGACGCAACAAATGCAACATATACTGCACGTATTATTCCAGAACGCGGATCTTGGATTGATTTTGAAGAAGCCAAGGGCATAATTTATGCACGTATTGACCGTAAACGTAAAATTCCAGCAAGTGTTCTTTTGCGTTCTTTGCCAACAGCAGAGGATGAAAAAAAGTTCGAAGCAGATCCACGCCGCGCATCTGTTTCTGGGATGACCGATACAGAAATATTATCAGAATTTTATAAGAAAATTTCTTTATCTTTAGATGGAAAATTCTGGGTTGGTAAAACAGCAGATTTTGCCGGATTGGGCAACTTCCGTTTAAATTATGATCTGTTAGATGTAAAATCTCATAAATCTATTGCCGAAAAAGGCGAACGTATGAGCGCAAAAAAATGGGAAAAATTATTTGCATCTCATAAAGAATTTGCAATTGCCAAAGATGCAATTGTTAATGAATATTTGTTTGATGCGGTAAAACAAGATGACGAAGTATTATTCCCATCGGCCGCTGAAATTACAGAAGAAGTTTTGGCTGATTTTGAAAAACTGGGCGTTAAAAAGATTTCTTTGATTTCTATAGATAATATGTTCTATGGCGCGCATATCAGAAATACTTTGGCAGCGGATAAAACAACAAATCGCGAAGAAGCGATGATTGAAATTTATAATGTTATCCGTCCAGGCGAACGTCCAACAACTGAAGCAGCAGCAACATTGTTTGCTCATCAGGGTTTTGATCCTGCTTATTATGATTTGTCAGCAGTTGGTCGTTTCAAAATGAATAAACGTTTGAAAATTGATTCTGGCAAAAAACCTGAAGATGAAAGATTATTAAACAAGCAAGATTTTCTGGCTACATTGAAAACTTTGGCGAATATTATTGATCGCAAAGATGTAATTGATGATATTGATAATTTATCTAATCGTCGCGTCAGAACAGTTGGTGAATTATTGGAACAACAATTCCGTATCGGTATGGCACGTATCGAAAGATTGGTTCGTGAACATCTTGCGTCACCAAACATTGCAAATATGAAACCCCAAGATGTTATTAATGTAAAACCATTAACAGCATTAATCGCAGAATTTTTTGGAACATCCCAATTATCACAATTTATGGATGCTTATAATCCATTGGCTGAATTGGAACATAAACGTTTGATTTCTGCAATGGGACCTGGTGGACTTAATCGTGATCGCGCGGGAATTGATGTTCGTGACGTTCATCCAACTCACTATGGTCGTGTGTGTCCAATTCATACCCCCGAAGGTGCGAACATTGGTCTGATAAACCATTTGGCATCGTATGCTCGTGTGAATCCTTATGGCTTTATTGAAACACCATACTATGTTGTTAAAAATGGAAAAATTACAGAAGATATAGTTTATCTGACTGCGGACGAAGAAACAGGACACCGTATTGCCCAGGGTAATACAGTTGCTAATTCAGATGGAAAGATTTCCGAAGAAGTTGTGACCGCACGTGTTGATGGGGAATTTTTGAAAATTCCACGCGAAGAAATTGATTTGATTGACGTTGCCCCACGCCAGGTTGTATCAATCGCACCGGGCTTGATACCATTTATTGAAAATGATGACGCGAACCGTGCGTTGATGGGATCAAATATGCAACGCCAGGCAATTCCACTTATGCGTGTTGATGCACCTATGATTGGAACCGGTATTGAACGCGAAGTTGCACGTGATTCCAGAACTGGAAAAATTGCAAAACACAGTGGTGTTGTTGAGTCTGTTGATGCTAATCGTATAGTTGTTAAATGTATGAACAGCCGCAATGTTGTTATGGGTGTTGATATTTACAACTTGGAAAAATTCCAAAAATCAAACTCGGAAACAGTGATACATCAAAAACCTTTGGTAAAGGTTGGCGATCGTATTTCAGCGGGCGACATTATTGCTGATGGTGCCAGTATGAGTTATGGCGAATTGGCACTGGGTAAGAATGTGCTGATTGCATTCGTGCCTTGGCGTGGATATAACTATGAAGACTCTATCGTTATTTCTGAAAAAATCTCACGCGAGGATGTGTTTACCAGTGTTAAAATTGTTGAAAAAGAATTCAAAGCACGTGATACACAATTGGGCCCAGAAAGCTTTACCCGCGACATTCCAAACGTTGGTGAAGAAGCACTGAAAAATCTGGACGAATCTGGAATTATCTATATCGGCAGCCATGTGAAACAAGGTGATATTTTGGTTGGTCGTGTTTCCCCTAAATCGGAAAGCTTGCTGACACCAGAAGAATCATTGCTGCGCAGCATCTTTGGCGAAAAAGCATTATCTGTTAAAGATACTTCTTTGCGTGTTGGTGCAAACGAAGAAGGTGTTGTTATCGGTGTTAACGTCTTGACACGTCATGGTGTCAAAAAAGACGAACGTACCCAGATGATAGAACTGCAAAAGATAAAAAAAATAAACGAAGACCGCAATGAAGAAATTTCAATTTTGGAACGCGGATTCGCTGCCCAAGTATTTCAAATCGCTGAAAATATTGTTATAGAAAGCGGAACCGGTAGCATAAAACCGTTTGTTGGTAAAAAGTTGTCCGAAGAAGTCTTCGAAGGCATTAGTGCATCTGATATGAAGAAGATTCAGGTTAAGAATAAAGAAGTTCAAGCCAAGATAGAAGAATTGCGCGAACAGCATGCAATTATTCTGAAAGATTTGAATGAAAAAGCAGATAACGAAGTTGTACGTGCAACCGAAAGCAATTTTTTGAATGCAGGCGTATTGAAAGAAGTTAAAGTTTACATTGCGCATAAAATGAAACTGCAGCCTGGTGATAAAATGGCTGGACGTCATGGAAACAAAGGTATCGTTTCCAAGGTTGTTCCAATCGAAGATATGCCACATATGGAAGATGGAACCCCGGTTGATATCGTGCTGAATCCTTTGGGTGTTCCCAGTCGTATGAACGTCGGTCAGGTATTGGAAGTTCACTTGGGTATGGCCGGACGTGAATTGGGTAAGCAAGTTGGTGAAATGCTGGAAGAGGTCAAGGCAAAACGTGCCGTAACAGACGATCTGCGTTCTATGATGATTAAATTCTGTGGTAAAGAAATTGCACCACAAATTGAAAAAATGACAGGCACAGATGTTCGTGCACAAGCCGCACTGTTGCGTAACGGCGTAACAATGGCGACACCAACATTTGACGGTGCTACACCAGAAGATATTAAGAAAATGCTTAAACTTGCAAAATTACCAGAAAGTGGTCAGTTCACTTTGTATGACGGAATGACCGGTGAAAAATTTGCACGTCCTGTAACAGTTGGTGTTATGCATATGTTGAAATTGCATCACTTGGTGGATGAAAAAATCCATGCACGTTCAATTGGCAACTATTCGTTGGTAACGCAACAACCTTTGTCTGGTAAAGCACACAATGGTGGTCAGCGTTTGGGTGAAATGGAAGTATGGGCACTCGAAGCTCATGGCGCATCTCATTTAATCAAAGAAATGTTGACCGTTAAATCGGACGATATTGCTGGAAGAAACAAGATGTATGAAACCATTATAAATGGAAGCTATGACATACAAACTGGTACACCAGAAGCGTTTAATGTTTTGACACGTGAACTTCGTGGGCTTGGTCTTGCGATGACACCGAAAAAATTGGATTAATTATTGTTAAAAGATTGAGAAAAGGGAAATGTTTCTACAAATCCTGGATTTCTAATAAGGAGCAAAAATGACAAACATGCTGCAAAAAATCTTTGGTCAAATTGAAACAAAAGAACAATTTGACGCATTGCAAATAAAAATCGCATCACCAGAAGAAATTCTGTCTTGGTCTCATGGCGAAGTTAAAAAGCCTGAAACGATGAACTATCATTCGTTAAAGCCAGAATTTGACGGATTGTTCTGCCAACAGATTTTTGGTCCCAGCAAAGATTATGAATGTGCATGTGGTAAATACAAACGCGTTAAATTCCGTGGTGTAATTTGTGAACGTTGCGGGGTTGAGGTTGGTTCTTCCAGTGTTCGTCGTGAACGTATGGGTCATATCAAGTTGGCTACACCGGTTTCTCATTTCTGGTTTATGCGCGAAGGTAAAATTGCAACTTTGCTTAACAATATGCCCCAGAAAAAACTAGAACAAATTATTTATTATGATGCTTATATTGTAACAGAGCCGGGACTTACAAAACTTAAATTGTATGATGTAATTTCCGAAGATGCATATCAAGAAGCCTTGACCGAGTTTGGCGATGATTCATTCCATGTTGGTATTGGTGCAGATGGCATCCGCAGTGTTATTGCAAACTTGGACATGGGGGATGAAAGAACACGTTTACGTGCGGAACTTTCAGATACAAAATCCGAAGCAAAACGCAAAGGTTTGATAAAACATCTGAAACTGGTCGAAGCATTTATGGAATCAAAAACAGAACCAGCATGGATGTTGCCAGATGTTTTGCCGGTTATCCCACCAGATATGCGTCCATTGGTTCCGTTAGAGGCTGGACACGTTGCAGCATCTGATTTGAATGATTTGTATCGTCGTGTAATTATTCGTAACAATCGTTTGAAAAAATTGATGGATTTACGTGCACCTGAAATTATCGTACGTAATGAAAAACGTATGTTACAAGAAGCGGTGGACGCTTTGTTCGATAACGGACATAAAAACCGTCCGTTGGTTTCACAAAATCGTCAAAAATTAAAATCTTTGTCAGATTCATTGCTTGGGAAACAGGGTCGTTTCCGTATGAACATGTTGGGTAAGCGTGTTGATTACTCGGGCCGTAGTGTTATTGTGTCTGGTCCCAGCTTGAAATTACACCAAGTTGGTTTGCCAAAAACAATGGCATTGGAATTGTTTAAACCATTCGTGTTTGCACGTTTGTTGGCAGGGGATTACGCAAATACTTTAAAGACAGCCAGAAAGATGGTTGAAGCAGGCGAAGCAATCGTATGGGATATTTTAGAAAAAGTTATTTATCAACATCCTGTATTGTTAAACCGTGCACCAACATTGCACCGTCTTGGTATGTTGGCGTTTGAACCAGTTTTAATAGAAGGCAAAGCAATTCGTTTACATCCATTGGTATGTAAGGGATTTAATGCTGACTTTGACGGTGACCAAATGTCCGTCTATGTTCCAATTTCATTAGAAGCGCAACTAGAGGCACGTACTTTGATGTTATCATCAAATAATGTTTTGTTGCCGGCTAATGGGGAACCAGTAATCGTCCCATCACAAGACATGGTTTTGGGGGTTTACTATTTATCATTGGTTAATGGCGAACATACTGAAAAGTCTCCACGTTTTGCATCTATGGATGAAATTTATATGGCATTGGAAGCAAAAGCGATCACTTTGCATACACCAATTATTGCCCGTTATAACGCATTTGAAGGAACACAAACAGTTAAAACAACTGCGGGTCGTATGATATTGGGTGAATTATTGCCAAAGAAACCAAATATGCCATTTGATTTAGTAAATCAAGAAATGCCAATTGGAAAAATTAAATCTTTATTATCTATAACTTATGATCGTTGTGGCGATAAAGATATGATTTTATTGGCCGATAGATTAAAAAATACTGGGTTTGAACAGGCTGCCCGCAGTGGAATTTCCATTGGGTTTGACGACATTAAAATTCCAGAAGAAAAACAAGAAATCATTGCGACCGCAAATAAAAATACCGAAGAAATTGAAACACAATATCAAAATGGTTTGATTTCCAGGAAAGAAAAATATAATAAAATCGTTGATATGTGGCACGGTGTTACAAACAGATTGGCGGATCTTGCATTCTCTAATTTGCGTAAGTCCGAGGGCGATAACTGGAACAGTATTTCAATGATGCAGGCATCTGGTGCTCGTGGTTCTAAAACCCAGATTCAACAGTTGGCAGCTATGCGTGGAATGATGATGAAGCCGGACGGCTCTATTATAGAGGTTCCAATTATCTCAAACTTTAAAGAAGGTTTGTCGATGTCGGAATACTTTAATAGTACCCACGGTGCTCGTAAAGGTTTGTCTGACACTGCTTTGAAAACCGCTAATGCTGGTTATTTAACCCGCAGAATGGTCGTTTTGGCACAGAACACATTTATTACAGAACATGATTGCGGAACAGAAGAATCTATTACAGCAAAACCTGTATTTGATGGATCTGTTTTATCAATATCACTTGGTGATGTTGTTGTTGGTCGTACAGCCGCCCAGAATGTTGTTAATCCAGGAACCGGCGAAATGATCGTTAAAAAAGGCGATTTGATTACAAAAGTAGACGCAAAGAAGATCAATGATTCTGGTTTGGCCAGTGTTGAAATCCGCAGCGTTTTGACATGTAAATCAAACGGCTTGTGTGCAAAATGTTATGGTATGGATTTGTCGCGCGGAACATTGGTTCATGTTGGCGAAGCGGTCGGTGTTATTGCGGGTCAATCAATTGGTGAGCCAGGAACTCAGTTAACACTTAGAACTTTCCACGTTGGTGGAATTGCATCTGGTGACAGTGGCAGCAACTTTGTAGAAGCGCCGATGAAGGGTAATATCAAAGTAATAGATGCAGATTTGGTTACTAACAGTGCTGGGAAAATGATCGTTGTATCCAGAAATGCAAAAGTTGCGGTTACAGATGCCAAAGGGAATCAGTTATTCACCGCCAAGTTACCTTATGCATCTTGGTTGATTGTAAAAGATGGTATGAGTGTTGAAAAAGGCACCAAAATTGCCGAATGGGACGCATACTCTAATTTAATTATTGCTGAAAAAGACGGAAAGATCGGGCTTTCGGATATGATTGAAAATATATCATACACAGAAAATGTTGATCCAATGACTGGTATTGTCAGCTGTAAAATCTTGAATTGGAAAAATCAAACCAAGAAAGCTCTGCAACCAAAAATATTGCTTTTAGACAATAAAGGTGAAATCATTTCGTTGGGCGGGAAAAAACATGCTGAATATATGTTACCAATGTATTCAATAATGAATGTATCCGAAGGCCAAGAAGTCAAGGCAGGTGATATTTTGGCACGTATATCAAAAGAAACCAAAAAAGCGGCCGATATTACCGGTGGTTTGCCACGTATTAACGAATTGTTAGAAGTGCGCCAACCAAAGAATCCAGCGATATTGGCAGAAGTAGATGGTGAAATTGAAATAGAAGATACAGGCAAAAACAAAATTGTTGTTCGTATCGTTCCAAGTGACGGCACCCCAGTAGAATATATGATTCCAAAGGGTGAGCCATTATTGGTTCGAAGCGGCGATATTGTTAAAAAGGCCGATATGTTGGTCAGTGGTGATCCAGTTGCTCAAGACATTTTACGTATTTTGGGTCAAAAAGCATTGGCTACATTTATGGTAAATCAAATTCAACAGGTTTATCGTTTGCAGGGTGTGGTTATTAATAATAAACACATTGAAATTTTGATACGTGAAATGACCAGACGTGTAGAAGTTTCAGAACCAGGCGATACCCAATTCTTGATGGGCCAGGTTGTTGATCGTGTTGATTTCGAAGAAGAAAACGAACGTGTTGCACGTGAAAATGGTCGCCAGGCAGTCGCCAGCCAAATCTTGGTTGGACTTACTCGCGCCAGCTTGACCAGCCGTTCATTTATTTCTAATGCGGCGTTCCAACAAACAACCAAGATTTTGGTGGATGCGGCTATAAACGGTGCAACTGATAAATTGGCCGGTATCAATGAAAACTTGATAGTTGGACGTTTAATTCCAGTTGGAACTGGGTCTTATGTTCAACGCGTTCGCGAAATTGCCAAGGAAGAAGAACGCCAAGAAAAATTGGCGAACGAAAAAGCCGGTGGCGAACAACAAATGTTGGGAATATAAGATATCAAAAATAAAAAAAACGGCGCATTATGCGTCGTTTTTTATTTATTAAAACATAGATATACCGCGCGTTAGCGCGGTTTTGTATATACTGTTGTATTCAAAAAAATAATAAAAAACAATAAAAGTTTTTATAAAAAACAATAATTGATTCGTAAAACTGGCGGATTTCTGGGAAAAATGAAGATAGCTAAAAATCCTCTTGACGGCCGAATCGATTTTGTTCTATGATTCGTGTATAGGCAAGGGTATAGGCGACAAAAACCGCTAAAACCCGGGAAAAAAATCAAAGGAGGGCGATGTGCCAAAGAATATCAAAGAGATAATGGTGGCGCTGGATAGCGTTCTTACAACAACGGTCTGGGTTAATGGTGATCGTCAAATTGTATCACTGGCGGATGAATTACATATTGGTGCGGGAAATGCTCCACGCAGTATAGAAGACTTACCACGTCCATCTTTGGTCGGTGCATATGTTTCATTACAAATACGCTTGGATAATTTTGAAATTGCGGCGGAAAGTTTGGAAACCGAGGTTTTGTCCTGCAAAGTTAAAGAAATGGTTTTCGCCGAGGCCAAGAAAATTATGGATGCATCAGAGACAGAAGAAGATGTAGCGTTGGCAGCATAATTGTAAAGTTTCCGGTATTCCGGAAGGAAGGGAGAAATCGCGGGTATACAAATACCCGCGATTTTTTTAAGATTGTAAAAAAATCGCCGCGGATGCGGCGATTTATTATTATTTCGTTTCTTCGGGCATAACCGAGACTGTTTTACGATCCTGGGCCCCGCGTTTGAATACGACGCGTCCATCTTTTTTTGCAAAAATGGTATGGTCTTTGCCCATTCCAACATTTGCGCCTGGGTGAACCTGGGTTCCGCGTTGTCTGATAATGATATTCCCAGCAATAACCTTTTGGCCGCCGCTTTTTTTGACGCCCAATCTACGTCCAGCCGAGTCGCGTCCGTTCGTAGTTGCCGAGCCTGCTTTCTTGTGTGCCATAATTTGCTCCTTTTTGGTCGCAAATAGTATAATCTTTCCAGATTATAGACTATCCCTTGATTTCTGTTATCTTTAATACTGTGATATTTTGACGATGACCCTTGGTCCGGCGATAATTATGACGGCGTTTTTTCTTGAAAACCAAGATTTTATCCGCACGTTCTTGTGCCACAACCTGGGCGGATACTTTTGCGCCCGAAACCAAAGGATTGCCGATTTTATCGCCAACCATTAAAACTTGGTCAAAATCAATCTTGTCGTCAGCTTTCAGCTTTTCCACTTTGATAGTGTCGCCGGCTTTGACGCGGTATTGCTTTCCACCAGTTTGAAATATTGCATAAATTTCTGCCATATTTTACCCTTTTTGTAAAAAACTTTATGCAATAATAACATTTTTTATATAAAAGTCAACAAAAAATCGAATCAATAAAAGGTTAATTACAAAACGATAATTTTTTATAAATTTTTATATATTTTATTGTTTTTAAGAACAAATATATCTTTTTGTACAGATACTTTTTTACTTTATTATTTTTTGTATAAAAAAATAAGCGAATCGTTTAAAAAAAACCTTGAAAACATACTGTTTCATAAAATCAAGCACCAAATGCATAAATTTATAAAAAAAATTATCGTTCGAAAGACCAAAATACTATATATTGTGTTATAAAGAGGAAAATAACTACTACCTGTTGATTTTTTGTGATTCGGAGAGGGACGCAAAATCGACAGAAAAAGCGAAAAAATCGCAAAATTTATAAAAGGGCGTCCACAAATGAACGAATCACTAAGGCTTTTATCCGATTTAGTATATTACATGAAATACAGCCGCTATCTCCCGGAGTTAAAACGACGCGAAACATGGCCGGAAACTGTTCAGCGTAATAAAGAAATGCATTTAACCAAATATGCACATATCTCAAAAATTCACCCATTTATTGAAAAAGCCTATGAATTTGTTTCAGATAAAAAGATTTTACCATCTGGTCGTTCTCTTCAATTTGGTGGTTGCGGCATATTGGAGAAAAACCACAAAATTTACAATTGTGCGGCAATTGGTATTGATTCTTTGCGTGCATTTACAGATTTAATGTATTTGTTGTTGTGTGGTTGTGGCGTCGGAATTTCTGTTCGCCATATTTTTATAGATAAATTGCCTTTGTTGGTTCAAAAATCTGGAAAAACAACAACTTTTAAACCCGAAGACTCTATAGAGGGATGGGCAGATTGTTTAAAAGAATTATTGCATGCATATTTTGAAACTGGCGAAGATATAAACTTTGATTTATCAAACATCAGACCAAAGGGATCATTAATAAAAACATCGCTGTGCAGCGCTCCGGGCCCACAGCCTTTGTCTGAAATGTTAGAAAAGATCAAAGAATTTTTTGATGAAAAAATTGCAAATGAAGATTACAAATTAACATCACTTGATTGTTTTGATGTTTGTTGTTTAGCAGCAGACGCTGTTTTATCTGGCGGAATTCGCCGTAGTGCATTGATTACTTTGTTTGATAAAGATGACGAGTTGATGTTGCATGCCAAAGAGGGCACGTGGTGGGAAACCGCCCCATGGCGTGGGAATTCGAATAACTCGGTTCAATTTGATCGTGATGACACAACCAAAGAAGAATTTGATAAAATATTCAAACAATGTAAAGAATCTGAATGCGGCGAACCTGGATTTACTTGGACGAATAATCCAGAGTGGTGCGTTAATCCATGTTGCGAAATTTCATTCCCCAGCCATGGATTCTGCAATTTGTCTTCTATCAATTTGGGAACTGTTGAATCCCAGGCGGATTTTAACGAACGTGCTTATTGGTGTTCGGTCATTGGAACTCTTCAGGCTGGGTATACTGATTTAAAATATATCGATAAAAAATGGAAAGAAAACGCCGAAGATATGTCATTAATTGGTGTATCAATAACCGGTATTGCATCACATCCAGACATTACACAGCTTAACTTTGAAGAAGCAGTATCACACGTTAAAAAAGCAAATGAAGAAGTTGCAAAAATATTGGGTATAAAACCAGCAGACAGATTAACAAATGTAAAACCAGATGGAACAGGCGCACCAATTTTGGGCACCAGCAGCGGAATTCACAGCTGGCATGCAAAACATTATTATCGTCGTATTCGTGTGAATAAGGTTGAACCAATTTACGAATATATGTTGAAGAATTTCCCAGATTTAATTGAAGAGGATAAACGTAAATCAACAGATGGCGTCATATCGCTGGTGATACGCGCGCCAGAGGGTGCAGTTACACGCAGAAACGAAACCGCTATTGAATTTTTGGAACGCGTAAAATATATATTTGAACATTGGGTAAAGCCTGGACACATCCGTGGTGATAATTACAACAATGTATCTTGTACCTGCAATGTGAAAAATCATGAATGGGACGAAGTCCGAGAATGGATGTGGGAAAATCGTGACAATTACACTGGAATATCTTTGTTGCCTTATTCTGATGCCAACTATGACCAGGCGCCATTCGAAGATACTAATGAAGATGTCTATAAAGAGTTTGTCTCTAAAAATTATAATTTTGAATTTGATAAAATTATAGAAGAAAAAAATTGGGTGAACTTTGGTGCGGCCATGGCATGTACCGGCGGCGGGTGCGAGGTATTATAACATGAAGCTAAAGGTTGTTTTTGAAAGTGAAAAAATTCGCGATGCGTATATGCAGGGTGAAAAAAAATTCGTCTGGACATATGGAAATTCAGGAATTGATTTACGCAGCGCCGAAGAATCATTTGAATTGCAACCTGGGGAAAGAAAAATAGTTAGCTCTGGTATTAGAACTCAGCCGGATGGGGACAACGATTTGTGGGAAATCCAATTGCGTCCCAGATCTGGAATGAATGCCAAGGGTATTTATGTTGCATTTGGAACGATAGATTATTCTTATACAGGGGTTATGGGTGTCGTTATGACAAATCAAACAGACGCCCCGTTTAAAGTTGAGTTTGGGGATAGAATTGCACAGATTGTTGTATGCCCAATATCAAAACCAGAAATAGAAGTAGTTGAAAAATTAAATGAAACAGATAGAAGTACAGGTGGATTTGGATCAACAGGTGTAAAATAATAAAAAATATAAAAGGGAAGGGGATTTTATCATGGCACAGATTATGACCAAAAAAGGAGATTACGGAATGACTCAGCTGAATCCAGACAGGATTGCCAGCAAGACGCATCCTGTGATTGAAATAATGGGCGCGATGGATGAATTGGCATGTGCGCTGGGTCTGTCTGGTGACAAGTATGATGGAATTCAAACTTTTCTGTCTGAAATAATGGGATATTTGTATTATAAAACTATTGATGAAAGAAGGGTCGCACAACAAATATGGCAACTGGAAGATTATATTTCAACACACAATAATTCTATTCCCAACTTTTTTGTTAACTCACGCGGGTATGTTGGTTTAGCGCGTTCAATATGTCGTCGTGCAGAAAGACGGGTTGTTGAATTTATGGAAGCAGAACGCAATGCAGACCTGGATGAAAAATACGGAATGAATTTGCAGCCAGTTCAACAATATTTAAATAGACTCAGCGATTATCTGTTTGTAAAGGGTTTTGAACGTGTTGTTACAGAACCTACATTATTCCCAGATGAATTGGCAGTAGAATCACAACCAATTGCGGCAGTTGCTTAAAAATAAAATAAAAACCCACAATACGTGGGTCTTTTTTATTTATTATTTTTTATTCCGTTGGATAGTTGCGGGGAAAATCGCCGCCATTTGGGTGGCGCAGTTCGGATTTAACACCACATGCAGCCAATATTATTATCAGCATTAAAAATAAAATTGTTTTTTTCATGCTTAAATTATGCATTAAAAAATTAAAAAAATAAACAAAAATCTCTCTTGCACGAGAATTTTAATTGGGTTATTATTTGCATACTAAATAATTTATCAAAAGCTAAAGGGATATAAAATGAAATTAGGTAAGATTGTTTTCGGTTTGGGATTAATAGTCTTTGCACACAGCGCATTTGCGGCACAAAATATAGAAGTTTATTATTCTCCGTCTTGTCCACACTGTCATCATGCAATGGAATTTATTGATCAAACATTAAGATCAGAATATAAAAATTTGGAAGTTACAAAAATTAACGTAATGGAACAACAAAATCGTCCAAATTTTATAAAGATTCTTAAAAAATGTAAATTTCAATCTGGCGGCGTTCCAGTCTTGGTTGTAAATGAAAAATGTTTCCAAGGATATGCAGAATTTATGAATACCGAGATTATGGCTGTATTGGGACCAGCAGACGCGAAAGCCCCCGAAGAAGCAAATGTAACAACAGATGAAAAAGCGAACCCAGAGCCAGCAGAATTACCCGAAGAACCAATTGTAAAACCAGATAATGGAAACTCTGTAATGTTGTATGTTTTATTTGGATTATTGATTGCGGCATTATGTATGGTTTTGTTTGTAAAAAAGAAAAAATAATAAGTAAAAATGTTTGATCTGACACCTCTTGATTATGTTTTTATGAGCTTTTTGTTGGTATCAACAATTTGGGCGTCTATTCGTGGCGGGGTATATGAAACGGTTGCTACAATTTCTTGGATTGTGGCGGCATTGGCGGCGCGGTTTATTTCCCCATGGTTGGATGGCGTATTCCAAGGATGGTTTAATTTGGGGGAATCTACTATTGGTACATTGGTTTCCTCGTATTTTATTTCTTTCTTTGTGACTTTGGTAATATTTGGATTATTTAATCAAAAGCTGCGGGATCGTGTCCAAGACAGCATGTTAAAGGTTACAGATCATACATTTGGTATTGTCTTTGGAATTATACGCGGTATAGCGGTTATGGGTTTGGTTTACTGGGGATTGCTTTGGTATTATTCGGATATAGATTTGCCGTCTTATATTACAACTGCGCGCACCAGACCAGTTATGCAATTAACAACGAAAAAAATACAAGATTGGTTTATTCCCGGTGAAAATAAATTGATTGAACGTGATATGTTGACCGAAGAGGAAACTCAAAAACTGTATGACAACCTAATAAATCCAGCGGTTGAAACAAAAACAGAATCCCCAGAAAAGGTTTCTGTTAAAACAGAAGAAACCGTGGAAAAGAAAAAAGAACCATCATTTTCAGAAGAAATCGTTCTGGATAAACCGGCCGAGGTTGGATACAAAGAATCCGAACGCAATGCATTGGACAGTCAATTAATACAAATAGAATCAAAAGAATAAAAAATGTCGCGAATGCGACATTTTTATTTAAGGTGGGGCGAATGACGGGGCTTGAACCCGCGACAACCGGTACCACAAACCGGCGCTCTACCAACTGAGCTACATCCGCCATAAACTTTTGGTGGAGCTGAAGAGACTCGAACTCTCGACCCCTTGCATGCCATGCAAGTGCTCTACCAACTGAGCTACAACCCCATTTGCCTGCGGATTTTACATTTGTTATTGCAAAAAGTCAACTATTTTGCTAGTATTTCTATAAAAGGAGCCTTTATATGGACTATGATAATCTTAAATCCGAAGCAGAACAAAAAACTGCCCAAACAATAGAAGTATTGAAATCTGAATATGCAGGACTGCGCACCGGTCGTGCATCTGTGCATTTGCTGGATGGTATTCGTGTCCCTGTTTATGGTACAGAAATGCCAATAGACCAGATCGCAACTGTTTCTGCCCCCGAAACCCAGGCATTATCAATTACTGTATGGGATATGTCCAATGCCGCAGCTGTGGAAAAGGCAATTCGTGAATCTGGATTGGGATTAAACCCAATGACCGCCGGTGGGGTTATTCGTTTGAATTTACCACCATTGACCGAAGAGCGCAGAAAAGAACTGGTCAAGGTTGCTGGGAAATATGCTGAAGAGGCTAAAATATCTATGCGAAATGTTCGCCAAGATATGATGGGAAAAATTAAACGCGCCAAAGACGATAAAGAAATTTCCGAGGATGAACAACGTAAGTTTGAAGACGATTTGCAGAAAGTTTTTGATGCACGCGCTGCAGATGTGGATGCGTTGAGCAAACAAAAAGAACAAGATATTATGAGTGTATAAAAAAGGAGTAAATAATGAAGCAGAGCAATTTACCAGTTCAAGATATTAAAGAAATACTTTCAGGAAAAAAGAATGTTAATGATTTATCTAAAGAGTTTGATAAAAAAGAATATTTTCATAGATGGATTCATAATATGATTCATCTTGCAGTTCAAGGTTTAAAAACGAAGGAGTTTTTAGAATTTGCAAAAAAATTAGAACCAGTGACACCAAAAACAATATGGGCTGATCTTATTATGGAGGCAAAAAGATACGGTATTTTAAGAGAAGATAAACAACAATCAGGAACAGATCAGGTTACAGGTAATTATCACAAAAACTTAGCTATTATGGCAAGATTATCAGAGGGCGCAGATTTTTCTGAATGGGATAAGTCTCACGGACTTGACCCAACATTAGAATTTGGTGATAATATTAAATCTCGGGGACGTACAAGTACAGCTAGGCATAATGCTGAAAAATATAGATCTGGTGTGGTAAAAGCAGATAGAATAGCAGCGGCAACAATAGCCAAGTTAAAACTTATGAAAGATAAACAAAATGCATAAAAATAACCCCGCGAATGCGGGGTTATTTATTTAACTTTCGCGTGTAATCATATAATCCATTAATTCACGCAAATTGTCAGCGCGACCGTCAAAAATACTTAAAGCGTTTTTTGCCTGGGCTGCAAGTTTTACGGCATGTTCGCGTGCGCCATCCAGACCATAAAGCGAGATATAGGTTGCCTTGCCTGCGGCATTATCTTTACGTAGGGTTTTACCAACTTTGGCCTCGTCGCCGATCGCGTCCAGAATATCGTCCGTAATTTGAAAACACAGCCCCATCGCGTCTGTAAACTTTTTAAGTGCATCACGTGAATCTTGGTCTGCATTACCCAGCACAGCACCGAACATTGTGCATGCGTTAAATATGCAGCCAGTTTTTAATGATTGAATCGCGTTGACCTCGGGCAGGGTTTGGAATTCTCCAGACTCGGCCTTGACATCCATCCATTCCCCCAGTGCCATTCCGTCGGTCATTTCGGAAAGTATTTTTATCAGTTCCATTCTGACAGATAAATCTTTAGATATTTTTTCATCGGTTGCCAAGATGAAGTATGGACGATTTAATAAATAATCACCGCCCAGCAAAGCATCACATTCACCAAACTTTGCCCATGCAGATGCGCGACCGCGGCGTAATTTATCATTATCGATACATGGCATATCATCATGAATCAAAGAGAAATTATGAATCATTTCAATGCATGCGGCGGCACGTAAAGCAGATTCATAATCAACATCAAATAAAGCGGCAGATTGGGTACATAAAAAACTGCGAACGCGTTTACCTGCGTCCAGTGCAGAATATCTGGCGACATTTGATGGTGCCCCAGTCCAATCGGCTTTTTGCGCTGGAATCATTTCGTCTAATATTTTATCAATATCAGAGGCGGTTTTTAAAAGTTCGGTTTTAAACATTTTTTATCACCCCTTTAATTTCATCCAAATACACGCGCAATATCATTCCACATTGTAAATGCGAATAAGGCAGCAATTAAAATCCAACCAAATATAATTACAAAATCCATTCCGCGGCCCTGCAATTTTTTGCGAATGACGCCTTCGACACCTAAGATCAATAGATATCCACCGTCCAAGACAGGCAATGGTAATATATTAATGATTGCTAAATTAACAGACAGTAATGCAATAATAGAAAGCAATGCGAAAATCCCCGCGCTCATCGCTTTGGCGCTGATTTTTGCAATAGTTATAAAGCTGCCTAATTGTTTAGAAGAACGTTCGCCAGTTATAATTTGTTTTAATACGCGAACCAGAGTTTTGCTTTGTACCCAAGTTTCACGAGCACCACTGTACATTGCCTGGAAAATATTTTTCTTTTGTAATTCTGTTTTTGTTCCATCCGCAATCAAGCCCCATCTTTCACCGGGTGCAATTTTAAGCTGGACCAGTTTATCGCCGCGAATTAAAACCATATCAGCATTATGCATGCCGGTCAGTTCTTTGGCCAAAATGATTTCGCCCCAATTAGAAATTTTTTCTTTGTTAATACGAATTATTCTATCCCCTGCATGAACCCCGGCATTAAATGCAGGGCTTTTTTGAATAACCTGACCAATTACTGGCAATTGAACCATTCTGGGGTTTATGGCGAAGTTTGCTGTATAAATTCCCCATGCTAAAACAAAGTTCATAATAACCCCGGCGGCAACTATGATCGCTTGTTTCCATGCAGGAACAGATAAATAATGCCC
>JBAYXF010000005.1:0-39373 GCA_041673665.1 Alphaproteobacteria bacterium
ATAGCTTTCAGCCCAAACAAACGCTGCAGCTTTGCCATCATGCGTCCATCTTTGTGTCGCGAAGAAAGCGCAAACCCACGAATGCCATGCTTGCGAACAATTGGGGACAACATCATGCTGCGTCCGTGCCAAAACACGAAGATGGCCGGCTTTCGGCGATATTCACGAAAAGTCGCTTCGCCGCGAATGTCTTTTTTAGACGTGAAATAAACCAAATAAATACCGAAAAACATAAGTCCCGCCAGAATCCATTGCACGGGCGGGGCCGCAAGAAATTTGCGCCAAAATTTTTTCCAAATTTTTCTAAATTGCTTCATGATGCAAAAAATATAGCAACAAGCGCAGAAAATTTCAAGAACTGTCTTAAATGCTTGACATTAAAATTATTTAGCGTAAAATGGCGCAGTCAATCGCGGAGTAGAGCAGCCCGGTAGCTCGTCAGGCTCATAACCTGAAGGTCTTTGGTTCAAATCCAAACTCCGCAACCAGATTTGATAAAAAACAGCCGCGAATGCAGCTGTTTTTTATTTACACAATTTTATTCGCAGGCCGGGGTCTCGCTCGTCAACTTTTTTATTCAAAATTTCTTGATTCGCATCCAATTTTTGTTTCATTAAAACTATATTGGGGTGCGATTGTAATTCTTGCTGCATGTCGTCCAGTGCTGCATTGACCCCATCCAGACTAGAAACAAAAATAGGCATAATGCTGTTCGCGGCCAGTGTTATCGATTTTTTCATATTATCGGCTTCGTCTTTGAACGCATTTAAATAAGCAGACACGTGTTCTTTTTCGTGCTCTAACGTCATTTTATATTTACAAGATTTTGGCTCATGTGATTTGTCTATATTTATTTGAAATTCTGTATACCCAAGCGCCGCATTCAATCCATTTAGCACCACACAATATCCCGATCCAGAAGGTGTTGCAGAAACCTGTAAATCATATTCTTCGTCAAAACTGGCGACAACGGTACCGTGTAAAGAATCCATAGGAAGCTCTGGCTGGACAATGTTTTGTGTCCATTCGTTCTTTTTAATTTTAACGATTGGTGATGTTTTATATTGTAAACAATCCTCGGCCATTAGCGAGAAAGAAAAAATGCTAAAAAGCGAAAAGGTTATTACAAGTTTTTTCATTATTTTTTATCAAAACCAATTTACTCTTGCGTTGTTTTTTTCAGATATTCTTCTACAAACTGATTACCAAACTGTTTGTATAAATCCTCGGCTAATAAAACTGATGAACGCCCGGACTCGAACAAACGCAGCAAATTACCCAGCCCGCCCAACTCTGTATTTAAAATTACGGATTCGTTATTTACTGGCCGCGATAACAATACCGCGCGCTTTAAATTCGGATAAGCCTTGCCCTGGATAAATGCCATTTCCAAAGGATTTAAATTCCAATGCTCGTAATCCGATGCGTCCGCCGCAGGATTACGGAAGAACAAAACTGTCTGGGCCTGCCCACGCACCACATCGCCTATACCCAGTTTATCCAAAACGTTCGCGCGTTGAAACGCCGCCATATAGGCCTGTCTGTTTTTTCTGCCCTCTTGCAAACCAACAACAAAGTTATCACGGAACATTTTATTTTCCAGCATCGGTGCCGTTTCGTCTATCATTATCAATGCCGGATTTCCCCTGGCCACGGTTTCAGTATTTATCCTGTGTAAAATATAAGATATTACAGCAGGAGCCAACGTCTCATCTGCCAAAACATCCGTAAAATCAAATGTAGTCAAACGAGAGAACAAATCCAAAGTATCCGCATTTTCGTTAAATACGCTGCCATATTGTAAATCATCAACCCATTGTTTTAATGCGGGTCTCATTTTTCCATCAGATGCGAAATTAGACACCCATAGGTTTTTTAATTTTCTTTGACTTTCGTCTAAATAATCAAAATTAACCGATACGGCGCGCGCAATTTCATCCATAGATTGTGGGTCAGACTGCCCAGAAAGTATCATTAACCAACGACGCAAAAAAGCCCGATTGGCATTAGTGTCGTCCATTTTAAATGGATTTAATTGTGTTTCAAATCCTGCCGCTACTTTGTCTTTGGATTTTGTCTTGGCATTAAAGGTTAAATATTTTCCACCAGTTGCCAATGTGAATATTTCAGCCCCACGATTTCTATCAAAAAAGAATGATTTTAATTTTGGATGTCGCATTGACATTGCAATTAAAAATGAAAATAACGTTGTTTTACCGCCGCCTGTTGGACCAATAGTCAAAGTGTGCGCCACCGCAGCCGCCGATTCAGAAACATGAAATTGAAACTGATATGGTGTACCGCTGCTGGTTGGAAACACAACCAACGGTCCGGGACCCCAATCGCTGTTTGCAACACCAACGGGGGAACTGGACAATGGAAAACTGATTGCCGCAGTCATAGACAATAATTTGAAAGACCGCGGGAATACATCGTATCCGGGCATCAAAGAAAACCACGAAGGCTTTGCCGCAAACTTTTCAAAAACTGGTGCCACACCAAATCCGGCACAAATTTTATTAAACTCATCAACATGTTCTGCTAATTCTTCGGCGGTATCACCAGACAAAACAAACAAAGGATAATAATCCATCAAGCTTTGATTTCCGGTTACGTTTTCATCCATAGAATATAATGCTTCCCCAATTTGTTGGGCAGCAACTTCTTCGCTTTCGTTTTTATTAGAATCGCTGCTGGCCATTTTTTGACGAATAACTGTTTCTGTTTTTGCCGAGCCTAAAACATTAAATCCGCTCATACAGATTAACTCTGTTTGTATTGTTCCAACCGTATTAAAGAAATCTTCATCCATAAAATCTGGTGACGTTTTAAAAGACGCAACCGCCAGATGTTTTTTTTCAGATCCATGAGAGGCAAGAATGGTACCATTTCTGTTAAACTCTATTTCGTCTGCCGTCATCAGACTGGACATGTTCGCGTCCGCCCTTAAAACGCTTGGTTTTGAAACCGGGGACAAAATTCTGGCGTATAAAGACGCAAAGTTTTTATTGGTATTATGCTTCAACAATGTTGGTTTATATGCCGCCATTATTGATTCAAAATAATTTGATGTTTGCAGCAATTTATCATGCGCACCGCCCTTGATGCTGATCACTGCATAATATGTATTTTTAAATATTTTTAACCCCTGGGTATTCCATCTGTCGCTAATTTTTTGTAATACCGGCTGATCAAATTCATAGTTTGTATTTTTTTGCACCGCATCCCGTATCATAAAAAACCGTATTGTAATATCTGGGTCTTTTATTTGATTTAATAATTGTGCGCGCAGTTCTAAAAATTTCTTTTTAGTTGTTTCGTCGTGCATCGATGTTTGAATTCCAGCAATTTCATATGCACGAACAACCGATCCGTCCAACAAACCAATTGTTGCGTTATCTGAATAAATAGAAGAAAACGGCAAATAGTCAGAATATTTTCTGTATCCAAATTTAGGCAAAACCACTTTTGATAAAACGCTTGAATATAAATAAAGAACCAACACAAATAACAAAATTGCGCCAAACATTACCAACATAATTGGCGAAGAAAGATCTGATACAAAAAAACTAAAAAAGCTGTTCAACTTTTAAACCTTTAAACTTTTTGGTATAAACTTTCCAAATAATCTTATTTTTGCCAAAATTATTTGTAATAATTGGGGTTCTTTTTTTGAATAAACCATTAAAACAAAATGAACCAAAATTACCGACAACAGAAAGAACAAAGGCTCTATTGGCATTTCAAAAGACGACGTAGAAATCATACCAACTACAGAAACTGTTATAAAAATAAGAAACTGCGCAACAAAATTTAATACCGCCAAATTATAGGGCACATAAAATATGCGCGCCGGATTCGCCAAGGATTTTAATACTTCTTGCTTCATTATTCTCTCTTTCCTAATTTTAACAAAAAACATGGGTTTTCAACAAGCACAAAATAAATTCTTTGAAAAATGTTAATTTATTGAAAAAACTATGCTTTTATTGTTTGTTTATTAAAAACCAACTATTTTAACCATTTTTTATAAAATCCCAGAAATTTAGGGCTTTTGTGTTGAAAACGTGTTTATAAAAAGTTAATAGCCGTTTTTAACACATTTAACAGGCACAACAAAATAAACAATAAATATAAATATATTATTTAATAATAAAAAATATCCTGCATATAGCAGGATACTTGAAAAGTATATATTTTATCTTTTAAAGCCTTGTTTGGCTTTAAATTTAGGATTGTCTGGATCAATCAATATAATTTGTTTCCCACGGCGAATTTGTTTAATGTTGCCGCGCTTTTTCCATCCTTTAAGGGAGCTTAAAAACTTCATAACGTTAACCTTTTCTTATTTTGCCCGCAAATTATAGATTAAAAAGAATCGTTTGTAAAGGCTTCCTCTAAAACTTTTTTAATTTCTTGGGCAGACAGGCCTGCAGATTGTAAAAATTGAACCTGGGGCGGCGTTGCGCGCCAAATAAAGGCAGAGTGTCCAGCTGTGTCCGGTACGGCAGAAATTCGTTGATCTGGCGAAAATTGAATTTTTGCATCTGGGGCCGCCAGGGCAGCAAAACCAATATCGGATCCGCACATATCACACCCCGGTTCTATTTCTGCAAGACCAAACAGTTTCGTTTCGGTTCCTGCGTGCGCAACAATTTTGTTTTCCAAGAAAATCCCCGTGTTTTTAGAAAAGTGTTGAGCGGTTTCTTTAATAGATAGGGAGCTGAAATTTTGGGCCAAAATTTTGCCACGAAAGTCAGAGTTTTTACCGGTGTTTTTAATAAAAATATTCAAAAAGGCCGGTGTTTTATTTATAATTTTTGCAGTAAAAAACACCTGCTGGTTTGGCGCAGACAGTTCAAATTTTAAATCCTTTTTATCAGAAATTTCTCCAACATAAACAATATGAATTGGTAAATCATAACCGTCTTCCAATTTTGAATTATTGGGCAGGGTCGATAGTTCGGGTTGGTAAGCCCCGTCACGAAAAACGATAGTTTCCGCGGGAAATGTTTTTATGTTGAATTCTTCCCACAAGTAGTTCATATTATTTGGATTATAAAGGATTTTATTATGGGTTTCAATTGTGGAATTGTAGGATTACCAAATGTTGGAAAATCTACACTTTTTAATGCTTTGACCGCTACCCAGGCTGCGGCTGCGCAAAACTACCCATTTTGCACGATTGAACCAAATACAGGCAAGGTTATTGTTCCAGACGAAACATTGGAAAAATTAGCAGAGGCCGCGAAATCCCAAAAAATAATACCAACTGGATTAGAAATTGTAGACATTGCCGGCCTGGTCAAGGGCGCCAGTGGTGGTGAGGGACTGGGCAATAAATTCTTGGGTCATATCCAGGCGGTTGACGCGATAATACACGTTGTTCGTTGTTTCGAAGACAATGATATTGTTCATGTAAACGGAAAAATAGACCCATTGGACGATATTGCTACAATAGAAACAGAGCTGATGTTAGCAGATTTAGAAAGCGTGGAAAAACAAATTGTAAATTTAACAAAAAAGGCACGCGGACAAGATAAAGAGGCCATAAAAGCGCTTGATGCCGCAGAAAAAATCAAGGCGGATTTAGTGCGCGGAACCCCCGCTAGAAAGTCCGACGCGGACACAACAGGATTTCAATTATTAACAGCAAAGCCAATTATTTACGTTTGTAATGTTGATGAGGCATCCGCCGCAAACGGGAATGAATTTTCAAAAGCGGTAATTGATAATATTGGTGGTGAATCTGCGGTACTGGTAATATCATCAAAAATAGAAATGGAAATTGCCCAGATTTCGGATGTGTCAGAAAGAAAAATGTTTTTAACTGATTTGGGGTTAAACGAATCTGGTCTGGATCAGATTATAAAGACCGGATATAAAACACTGGGACTGCAAACGTTTTATACAATTGGCCCAAAAGAGGCACACGCCTGGACGATTTCAACCGGGATGACCGCGCCCCAGGCGGCGGGAAAAATTCATACGGATTTTGAAAAGGGCTTTATCCGTGCAGAAATAATTCAGCCAGAAGATTGGTTAAAATTTGGCGGCGAAGTTGCTGTAAAAGAAGCGGGAAAAATGCGCTTAGTTGGTCGTGATTATATTATGCAAGACGGCGACATTTGTCATTTCTTGTTTAATAATTAAATTTCAGCAAGTTTGTTTAGCTTTTCTGTGGCAGATTCAATTTCAGAATCCAACGCTTTAACGCGCTTTAATGCCTCTGGCGTCATTTCTTTTAATGCGGACATACGATCTGTTTGTAAATTATTTATATAATTTTTAAGTTTTATTGAAACGATAAATTTTTCTGCATCTTCTTGGTTTAATGCACATACAGCGTTTTTTGAACCATTGAAATCTGCACCAATTTTTAATAAAAAATCAGAATGTTTTTCGGCCAATTCAGGAAACTTTTCAATAATTCCAGATAATGTATTTTTTGTTAAATTATCAACCTCTGGTACGGGTTCTGAATGTTCGACATTATTAGCGGCGTTCTTTTTCCATTTGTGCCAACTGTTAAATTTTCTTTGATTGTATTCTTGATCAAACTCGGCTCGTAAAGTTGGATCTGTAATTTTTTTAATTTCTGTTGTTAAGAATTTTTCTGCGCGGGTGCGCCCCCCGGGCGTTGAAACCAAGAAATTCTTATTCGCTGTGTTCCATAAAAAGTCAACCAAAGGCGCAGACGAATCAATAATTTTTTTCATTTCTACCACGCCATCTGATTTTTTTAAAATATCATCTGGGTCTTTGCCGCCTGTAACAAATGCAAAACGAACATCAGATGTGTCGCGCAAAAATGGCATTATTAAACCGGCGGCGCGTGCTGCGGCCTTTTGTCCCGCCGTGTCCCCATCAAAACAAAATGTTATGTTGCGATTTGATTTACATAAAATTTGCAAGTGATCTTCGGTAAGCGCAGTTCCCAGTGGCGCAACAGTTTCTCCAAATCCATAGGTTTGCATTTTGATTGCGTCTATTTGGCCCTCGACCACTATGCTGCGATTGGCCTTGTAAATTGCATCGCGCGCAAAATTTAATCCGAATATAGTTCTGCGTTTATGGAATAATTCTGTGTCTGATGTGTTGATATATTTTGGTTCCGAGCCGTCCATGGATCGTCCACTGAATGCAACAATTTGTCCGTGGATATTAAAAATAGGAAACATTAATCTGTCGCGGAAAAAATCGTAAAGACCATGTTCCCCACGGCGCACCAGGCCGGTTGCAATTACATTTGCTTCTTTTTGGGTGCTAAATTTTGCAGATAAAATATTATTTTTCGGCGCATATCCAATGCGATATTTTTTAATTACTTCGTCTGTAAAACCACGGCCGCGGATGTATTCCAGTGCGGCGCGACCAGATTCGTCATACAGTTTTTCTGAAAAGGTTTTTGCCGCAGATTCCATGATTTCAAAGTATGAATTTTCACGTGCCTGTTGTTCGGGCGATTTGGGTTTATAGTCTGGCAGCTTTAGTCCTGCCAGATTCGCCAATTCTTTAATTGTATCAATGTATCCCATATTTTGGGATTTCATAACAAACGAAATAATATCACCATGTTCCCCGCAACCAAAACAATGATAAAAGCCCTTTTGCTCGTTCACAGAAAAAGATGGTGTTTTTTCGTTATGAAAGGGGCAACATCCCCAGTGGTTTTGTCCTTTTTTAATCAAAGGGACACGACGACTAATAATATCAACAATACTTAATCGTTGACGCAGTTCATCGTTAAAATTATTATCATAATTTACCATTTAAATATAGTATAAAATAGATTTACATTTAATGCAATTTTTGATTATATAAGTTCTAAAGGAGTTTTTAATGAAAAAAACAGAAAAAAATAAGAAAAACAAAAGTTGGATTTTTTGGTTGGTTTTGTTTATAATATTTTTACCTTTTTTAAACACAGAAAATCTAGGTAAAGCATTAGGCGGAATGCTTGTAGTTGGTATTTTAGGCTTGATAAGTTACTTTAAAAATAAGAAAAGTTAAATAATTATTTCTTTTTTCCCCATGCGTTTTTAGCGCTTGGTTTTTTATTATTTATTAAATCTGCGGCGGTTTCCAGGTCTGGTTCTTGTTTAACACTGACATTGACCTTGTTGCTGGAAATATACGCACCATATCGACCGGTTGCAAAATATAAAATTGGTTTGCCTGTTGTTGGGTTTGTTCCAATGTCTTTGCCTTCGGCCTTTTTACCAGCGTTTTCCAATAATTCTTTGGCAATTTTCAGCGTTATTGTATCAGAGTTATATTTTTTTGCAGACGCATTTTTTGTGCCGTCTGAAACATACGCACCAAATTTACCAATGCGAAATGTTATGCCGTCCCCCAAATCTGTTGGACCATTGCTGGCGGGTTTTGTTTCGCCATCTGTGCCAGCAGATTCTTTGGATAAATCGCGGGTATATTTACACGTCGGATAATTGTTGCACGCCAGAAATGCGCCGTATTTTGATACCTTTAATGATAATTCGCCATTTTTGCATTCGGGACATTTTGTATTTCCGTCCGGAAATAAATGTTTTTGCAGCGCATCATTTACAGCCGTCATAACATCTGGATTAGCAATTCCAGCCGCGGTTTTAACAAGTGGTGAAAACGCATTCCAAAATTCATTTAATGCCTTACCGCGCGCCAATGCCCCGTTTGAAACATCGTCCAGAGAGTCTTCGGTTTTTGCGGTGAAATTTACATCCACAATATCGGCAAAATATTTTGTTAAAAATGCAGTCAGCAACCAACCGCTGGGGGTTGGGAAAAATCTGTGTTTTTCGTTTTTCACATATTCACGATCAACAATCGTGCTCATAATGCTTGAATATGTTGATGGGCGGCCGATACCCAATTCTTCTAATTTTTTAATCAGGGACGCTTCGGAATATCTGGCGGGTGGTTGTGTAAAATGTTGTTCTGGTAATAATTTTACAAT
Source organism: Alphaproteobacteria bacterium (assembly GCA_041673665.1). GTDB lineage: Bacteria > Pseudomonadota > Alphaproteobacteria > Rs-D84 > Rs-D84 > WRCA01. The sequence goes on from JBAYXF010000005.1 coordinate 8,957, forward strand.
TTCAATTTTGTCGCCAACTGATAACCCTGGTAATTTTGTTTCTTCATCGTCTTCGTCAGAATCGTCTTTGCCCTCTACATAAACTTTTAAAAATCCATCAAATGTCCGCGTTGTTCCAACAGCATGAAAAACAGCAATTTTATTGTCAGTTTCAATATCAACAATAACAGAATCAAATTCTGCATTGGTCATTTGACACGCAATTGTGCGTTTCCAAATCAAATCATAAAGTTTGTCTTCGTCCACGCCAATCTCAACACTTGCACAATCCGCAGCCGTTGGACGAATTGCTTCGTGCGCTTCTTGGGCATTCTTGGATTTTGTTACATAAATATTCGCCGATTTTGGTAAAAATTTATCCCCATATTCACCAGCAATATATTTACGAATTGATTGAACCGCGTCCGCAGATAAATTTGTAGAATCGGTGCGGATATAAGTAATAAGTCCAGCTTCGTATAGTTTTTGTGCCGCACTGCTGGTGCGTTTTGCAGAAAAATATAATTTACGCGCGGCTTCTTGTTGCAATGTGCTGGTTGTAAATGGCGCAGCAGGCTTGCGGGACGTTTTCTTTTTTTCAATAGTTAAAACAGAGGCATTAATAACTGGCGCGCCGATTTTTGATAAAATTTCCTCCATTGAATTTTTATTCTCAACAGACATTTTATCAATTTTTTTACCATTAAATTTTATAAGGCTTGAAACAAAAGTACCTTTATCTTTTTGGTTTTCTGTTTTTAATGACCAATATTCAACTGGTTTAAATGCTTCTATTTCGCGTTCACGATCAACAACCAATGCGACCGCTACGGATTGTACGCGACCAGCGCTGCGGCCCATGTTTTTACGCCATAAAACTGGCGATAATTTAAATCCAATTAAATAATCCAGTGCGCGGCGAACCAGATAAGCATCAACCAGATTTTGATCAATTTCGCGTGGATTTTCAATTGCTTCCAAAATTGCTTTCTTGGTAATTTCGTTAAAAACAACACGTTGAACCATTTTGCCCTTTAATGCACCGCGGGAGTTTAGAATGTCCAATAGATGCCATGAAATAGCCTCTCCTTCGCGGTCAGGGTCGCTTGCTAGATAAACGGCGTCTGCCTTTTTTACTTCGTCCAGAATCAGCTTTATTTGTTTTTCTTTGCCCGGCATAATTTGCCACTTCATTGCAAAATCGTTTTCAGTATCAACTGAACCGTCTTCGGGAACCAAATCACGCACGTGTCCAACAGATGCCACAACATGCCAACCAGAGCCCAGATATTTTTCAATAGTTTTTGCTTTCGCCGGAGATTCAACAATAAGTAATTTCATAATCAAGAGCCCTTTGCAGATAATTGTTGGTCTTTATTTATATGCGCATTTTGCACCAAACCAAATCCGAACATCAGTGACAAAAGCGAGCTTCCGCCGAATGACATCAGTGGCAGTGGAACACCAACGGTAGGCATTAATCCCAAAACCATGGCGATATTTATAAAGTAATAAACGAAAAAGTTCAACATAAATCCAAAACAGAGTAGTTGCCCAAATCTGTTTTTAGATGTTTTTGCAAACCAAAACAACATTCCAATAATAATAGAATATATTAAAAGCAGTACAAAAGTACCAATAAATCCAAGTTCTTCGCCAAACATTGCAAATATAAAGTCAGTTTGATTTTCTGGCAAAAAAGACAAATGAGATTGGGTGCCTGCCAGATAACCCTTGCCCACTATTCCGCCAGAACCAAATGCTATTTTTGATTGATTGATTTGGTATCCTGCACCAGATGGATCGCGATCTGGATCTATAAAGGTTATTACTCGTTCGCGCTGATAGTCGTGCAACCCACCAAACCATATTGCCGGAGCGGCCAAAACAGTAAGAATGCTGGCAATAACAAACCATTTTTTATGAGCGCCCACAATCCAGAAAAAACCAATAGTAATAAGGCCCAATGAAACCGCAGTTCCTAAATCTGGTTGCATAACTATTAGGCCCAAAGGCAGAACAAGCATAGCGACCGGGAGCAGATAATTTTTAAATTTAGAAAGATCTATAGAATTTTGCCATGCAAAATATCTGGCCAGTGCAACCACAAGTGCTATTTTTATAAATTCCGAAGGTTGAATATGAAAAAATCCCAGGTTTAACCATCTTTGTGCGCCCATTCCGGTATGTCCAACAAAAGTGACCATAATAACGAGCGCCAGACCAATAAAATAAATCAAATAAGAATTTTTAATCCATGTTTTTATATTTGTAAATGCTGCGATAAAAAATAAAACAAAGCCGAAACCCATCTTAGCAGCTTGTGATAAAGCATAAGGACGCCAACCACCAAATCCTTCGCATGGGCCGGAATCAGGACCACATACAGGGGTTCCTGCAGAATATAAAGAAATTATAGATAAAATTAAAACTAAACACATCAAGGCAAACAGAGGCCAATTAAAACGATGTAATTTTTCATTAAAACTGATGTTTTCTGCACGAGAAATACGGGTTGTTCTAGCCATTTTTTAACGCCTCTTTCATTGTTTGTGCAGCAGCTTGTGCAGCAAGACCCGAAGTTCCGCTGTGTTCAGTAATAATCGCAATTGAATATTTGGGTTTTTCTATGGGTGCCAGACCAACAAAAAGACCGTGATTTCTTTGCTCCCAATTTAATTCTTCGTTTGTTTTAATTCCCTTTTTGCGTTCCGCTAAACTGATCCGACGAACCTGGGAAGTTCCGGTTTTACCACCCATATTTTTTATAACCCAACTAACCCCAGCAGCAGTTCCGCCTTCTTGTGTAACGCGAGCCAAGCCATTCATAACAATTTTTATGTTTTCAGGATTTAAATCTAATTTTTTGAAATCTTGTTCTTTGTTCGTACCGTCTATAAGATAAGGCATAATTTTTCTATTTGTGGCCGCACGGGCACCCATAACGGCCAGCTGTAGACAATTACTTAAAATATATCCCTGACCAATACCGGAAATAATTGTGTCTCCATGCATCCATCCTGCACGAATATTTTTTTGTTTCCATTCGCGATCTGGGATAACACCAATCATTTCCCGTGGTAATAAATCCAAAAGCTTTTGCCCAAGACCTAATTTCTCAGCCATTGATTTAATTGGGTTTATACCAATGCGCAAAGCAACTTGATAGAAATAAATATCACAAGAATGTGCCAAAGCAGATTCCATATTCATCCAACCATGACCCTTTTTCTCCCAACAATGATAAATATGTTTCCCGTATTCCCAATCACCATCGCAAAATATTTTTTCATCCTTGGTGATAGCGCCAGATTCTAATGCAGCCAATGCAACAACAATTTTGAAAGTAGACCCTGGAGGGTACATCCCCTCGATCGCTTTATTCATAAATGGTTTTAATTTATTATTACGTAATTGATCTATATAATCTGCCCCATCAATACTGCGGAATATATTTGCATCAAATTTTGGAGTTGATGCCATAGCAATAATTTTTCCTGTTTCACACTCCAACGCAACACCGCATCCAGATCCGTGTACAGCCAATGCGTCTTCCATTTTCTTTTGAACATTTTGACGAATGGTTATTTGTAAATCTTTCCCAGGAATTGCATTAACTCGGTTTTCAGAATCGCCCTCTATTATTCTTCCAACAGCATTTGTATGGGTTATAATTTGCCCGGGCCTGCCTGATAAACTGGCTTCGAAAACTTTTTCCAGTCCAGATAGTCCGGTCATTAAAAATGGCGAAGTTGCGGCAACTCTTTGATTTGTTCGCGAATCATCCAATGTTCCAACGTATCCAATAACGTGTGCAGCCAAGCCTCCACCTGGATATTTACGACAATATCCTGGCTCTAGATGTAATCCCGATAAATTTAAAGATTTCAAAGTAGCTAGTTGAGCCCATTTTATATTTTCACGAACAATGATTGGTTGAAAGCGTCTTTGGGTTTCAATTTTTTTAAGAATTTTTTCTATTTCTTTCGCGGTTAATTTTAATTCTACAGATATTGTTTTTAAAACTACAGAAACATCGTCACATTCATCAGGAATTATAAAAGCACGGTAGACAGCCTCGTCCTTGGCCAAGGCAGCACCATCAGAGCTTAAAATTTTTCCACGTTCGGAAGGATCTATTATTATACGAGAAGAATTATTCAAAGATAATTGTTTGTACTTTTTGTATTCAAACAATTGCAATTGCAGCATGCGCAAAATCAAAACGCTGGTTAAAACCGCCCCACCTGTTAAAAACAGAGCGCTACGCCGATCAAAAGTGTTTGCTATCTCTTTGTCCAGCATTCTATCCTCTCAAACATATATGTAAGTGTGGCGTATAAAACTGTAGAAATTACAAACATCCATATTGCAGTTAATACGGGAATTAAAGACGCTGTTAAAAAAGACGACCAGATTCCCAATATTGCTGTACCAGAACCAACAAAAATCATAAATATATCAATGCTGCGTAAACGACGGTCAGCAAAATTTATTATGTTTTGCAAACCAGCGGCTGCGTAAAGAAAACAAAATAATATTGACCAAAACAATACAATATCAAAATTTTTATCCAACAAGAAACAACCAATCAATGCCATTGGTACAAACTCGTTGTGTTCTTTCACAATTGAATAATAAAAAATCGGAATTAATGCCAAAATTCCGTTAGGGTTTATAATGTTTGAAGATAGCCGCCACAAAAATAATGTCGCAAAAAAAGGAAATAAAACTTTGATTATTTTTTTCATTTCTGTATAAGCACTATTGCCTCGGACATTGTTTTTGCCCCCAAAGCTACAGGGGCAGATTTACCATTGCCAGCATTTGCAATTTTCCCAATTGGAATTCCATCTGGTAAAGTTCCTCCAGCGCTGACCGATATCAGTATGATACCTTTGGTTGGGGAAAATTCTTGATCGCTGAATAATTCAAATACTGGTTGTGCTTGGCCGCGACCACGCAAAAAGCCCAAAACGTCGCTACCGCTGACGCGCACAGGCGTGCTGGCGCCAGTATCACGAATGCCGCGAACGGTTGCCCAATTTGGTCCGACATCAGTTACAGTTCCCAAAAGAAAACCGTTTTTAGATAATACAGCATTGTTTATTTTAATGCCAGCATTCTCACCCTTGTCCAAAGTAAATGTATTACTAGAAAAAGAAGAATTTTCATAAACAATTCGTGATAAAACAGCCCTTTTTGGTTGGGAGCGAACTATATCCAGCGTTTGTTCCAGCCTTTGGTTTTCTGCAGCGAGAGGAACACAGCTGGTCTGTTTAAGTGTTAGTTCATCTAGCTTTCTACGAAGTTCGCGGTTTTCACTGCGAATTCCGCGACGTACCAACATATTATCATTAATCTTTTTTATAACACGAACGGGCCATGTAATTCCATCGCCAACGACATGCGCAGCAGGTACAACAAATCCGGCCATAGCATTCATAATTTTATAATCAGGCTTGTCCAATAAAATATATAAGAAAAACACCGGTAAAAGACAGGCAACGATGCCCGCTTGAACTTTTTTTGCTATTTTAGAAGACGTTGCTTTTATATCCATGCTCCTGAGTTTAGCACCAAGATTTTATTTTTCTACAATTTTCTTGATTTTTCTTATTTTTATGCCAAAATAGGCACATCTGAAACGGCAAGGCATTGCCGCCAGGATTAAAAATGGAGTAAAAAATGCCTAAAATGAAAACCAAGTCTTACCTGAAAAAACGGGCAAGCATGACCGCGACCGGTAAAATCCGTGTTGCCAGAAACAGCCACAAAAAATTATTGCGGAAAAAATCAAAACGCGCGAATAACGCAGGTTCTAAAGCGCAGTATTTAAACGATAACATGGTGAGCCAAGCAAAAATCTTGTCTCCTTATGGCTTGAAATAATATAGGGGGCTGAAAAATGGCAAGAGTAAAACGCGGTACAACCGTTAAACAAAAACATAATAAAATTTTAGCACGTGCCAAGGGTTATTTGGGGCGTCATTCGTCTACTTATCGTGCAGCACGCGAAAAAACAGAAAAAGCAGGACAATACGCATACCGCGATCGCAGGGTTCGCAAACGCGATTTTCGCTCGCTGTGGATTATTCGTATTAACGCAGCTGTTCGTCCACACGGACTGACATATTCCAGATTCATGAATGGTCTTAAAAAGGCAGGCATTGAACTGGATAGAAAGGTTTTAGCAGAAATGGCATATACTGCCGATGTGGGCTTTGAAAAATTAATCGAAGCTGCAAAACGATTTATCAAAACCGACAAGTAAAATTTCGGTGGCGATATTTTGTGCTTTATGCAACAATAAACCCATCGAAAGATGGGTTTTTTATTGGTGGTAAAAATGAATGAACTTATTAAAGAATTAAAAAATGCAAAAACACCCCAGGATTTGGATAATATAAAATCCAAGTGGCTGGGCAAAAAAAGCGAGATTAAGGCGCAAATGGACGCATTGCGGAATTTGCCCGCGGATCAGCGCGCAGCGACCGGGGCAAAGATAAATGCTTTGCGAGTTCAATATGAAAATGCAATTGAGGGCGCTAAATCCGAACTGGCAAACAAGCTGGTTAATGAAAAATTGGCTAATGACAGTTTTGATATGACTTTGCCAGGTGTCGGCACTAAATCTGGCGCATTACATACGGTCAGCATTATAGAAGAAAAATGTATAAACGCTATGCGTCGTTTGGGGTTTGTCGTTGCGACAGGCCCAGATATAGAAGACCCAAAATATAACTTTGATTTGTTGGATATTGCAGAGCATCACCCAGCTCGCGATATGCAAGATACTTTCTGGATAAAAAAAGATAAGAAATTATTGCGTACACATACTACGTCGGTTCAATCCCGTTATATGATGGATTTAAAGGGTGATGAATCAAAATTGCCGATCTATATTGTGTCCCCAGGTCGTGTTTATCGTAACGAGGCATTGGACGCAATGCATCTGGCAGCGTTTCATCAGTTCGAAGGCTTGATGGTTGGTTCCGGAATAAAAATTTCTGAGCTAAAAGGAACGATAGAATTTATTTTAAAAGAAATTTATGGCGACGATATAAAGATTCGTTTTAAACCAAAATATTATCCATATACCGAGCCCAGCATTGGCGCAGATATTTTAACTGCGCGCGGCTGGGTTACAATTGTTGGCGCTGGAATGGTATCGCCAAAGGTTATGCGTAATTTTGGGTTTGACCCAAGCCGCATCAGTGGTCTGGCATTCGGTTTTGGTACATCAAGGTTGGCGGGGGAGTTTACTGGTGCAACAATGCGTGAATTATACGGAATGGATTTAAGAGTATTTAAAAAATTAAAGGGCGAATAAAAGATGAAATTCAGCAAGAAAACTTTGGAAACATTTATTGATTTGCCAAAAGATTTAACAGATTTAATGGAAGATGTTGGTCTGGAAGTAAAATCCATAGACGGTGATATCATGAACCTGGAATTGCTGGCGAATCGCGGCGATCATTATTGCTATATGGGTCTGGCAAAAGAAATACACGGTCGCACAGCCACAAAAATAAAATACGATACGGCGAAAAAAACATTGCCACTTGATCAATCAAAAAAATCAAACGATTTATTCAAAATTGAAACCGATAAATGTTTGGCTTTTTCATTAACCCCTTATAAATTGGCAAAATCACAAAAAGAACGCCAAACCAAGGATAAATATATTCTGGATATTTTAAACGCCAGTGGTGTTAATGTTATTTTGGATATAATTGACGTTACAAACGTTGTTATGTTGGAACATGGCCAGCCTGCGCATGTTTATGACGCAGATAAGATCAGGGGTAAAATTCATATTCGTGAATCCAAAGCTGGGGAAAAAGCCGCCCTGCTTTTTTATGATGGATTGACCGAATTGCCGGCTGGAACGTGCGTTATTGCAGACGATGAAAAAATACTTTGTGTTGCGGGCGTTATTGGATGCCGCAGCGCTGAAACAGACGAAAATACAAAAAACATTTTGGTTGAAACGGCTTTGTTTGACCCGGTCTCAATTCGTTTGGCTTCGCGCGTAATTGGACATACATCAATTGCCAGTCAGATTTTTGAACGTGGTGGAAATTATGACGCGGTTGCCCAGGGCGCGGCGCGCGCAAAGAAATTATATGAACAAATTGGGTGGGTTCAAAATGGTGGCTATCAAATTACACCCGATATAATTCCAATTAAAACCAAACCAATAAAGCTGGATACAAATTTTGTGCAGAGTGAACTGGAAATAAAAATTTCTGATAAAGAGACAGAAGAACGTTTGTCGCGCTATGGTTTTGAAAAAACAAAGGATGGTTATCAAACGCCGTCTTGGCGTGTGTGGGACATTCGTGGCGAAAAAGCAGATTTAATAGAAGAATTGTGCCGCAGTATTGGATATAACGCGCTGCCATCAAAATTACCACCGGTGACCCAGGGCGCAAAAGAAACGGGCGCTGAAATGCGTAGATCTGAAATAAATTCTTATATGGTTCATAATGGATTTTTTGAAGTTATAACCGATAGTATGTATTCACCAAAGCATGCAAATGCCGCCCCCAACAAAGATCATATAGCATTAGAAAACTCGGTAGAGGGCGGATATGCCTTTATGCGTAATAATACGATTGTCCAAGCAACAGAACTGGTCAGTAAAAATTTGCGCGTGAAAAATCGCGAAATTCGTGCGTTTGAATGGGGTAAAATATTCAAAGGCGATAAAGAAATCGATATTTTGTGGGGTGTTATGAACGGCTCAGATACAAACGCTTTGACCGCTAAAACATTTTTGAGAAATCTGTTTGATGATTTATCGCTGGACGCAAAAATAGAATACGATGATTTTGCAGAAAGCGCAAAAGTATCGGAATGGGCGCTGTTAAATCCAAAGCGTCGCGGACGGATTTCTTGTGATGGACGCGGGGTGTGCGTATTCGGCGAAATTCATCCAAACTTGTTAAACGAATTTGATATTAAAAACGATTTGCCTGTGTATTTCAGTTTTGATACCAAGGGATTAATGGGATTGATGTCAAAAAAGAAAAAATACGAAAGCCCCAGCGCAATTATCCCCAGTGTTCGTGATATCTCTGTAACTGTACCTTATGGTTGCGCGGCGGGCGATGTGGCGGCGTTTATTAAAAAAGAATATAAACAAATTGCAGATGTTAAAATCACAGATGTTTATGACAAAGCAAAAGAGCATGTGCGAAATATTACATTTACATTGACCTTTGCTGGGGAATTTTCAGCGGAAGAATTAAACAAATTAATTTTAGAAATGATGGAATCTGCAAATAATTTTGCAAGAAAATAAAAAACCGGCAAAAGCCGGTTTTTTATATAGTTTTATCTTTTGCATCGCACCATGGGGCAACCGGGCATTCGCTACATTTTGGGCGCAGCGCTTTGCAAATATATCGTCCGTGTAAAACCATAACATGATTTGCAATTGAATGATATTTTTCTGGAATGATTTTCATCAGCTGGGCTTCTACCTTTTCTGGTGTATTTGCATCTTCGCTGACCCAGCGGTATCTGTGCGCATTACGAAAAACATGTGTATCCACACCGATTGTTGGTTCTCCCCATAAAACATTCATAATAACATTCGCGGTCTTTTGACCAATTCCAGGCAGCTTCATCAAGGCATCACGATTGTGTGGCAGTCCAGAATCGCCCAGTGCCAGGCTTAACCGTAGGATGCTTTTTGCCTTGTTGTTAAAGAACGAAATTACTTTGATGTGTTCTTTCAAACCTTCTTCGCCCAGTTTTAACATTTTTTGTGGTGTGTCTGCGATGGCAAACAATGCGGGCGTAACTTTATTAACCTTTTTATCAGTCGCCTGGGCGGATAAAATCACCGCCACAGCAAAGGTAAATTCGTTTGTATGATACAGCTCGCTCCGGATTTCCATATCCAGGCTGGATGGAACTTTTTCAAAATATATTTTGGGTGTTAATTTCATCTGGCCCCCTTGGATCGCCACTGGGCAAGTGTTGGCCAAAGTGTATCTTTGCCAGATATGATAAATTTATCGGCCGGTATTTTCCAATCTATATTTAAATTTGGATCATTATAAATTATTCCGCCTTCGGATGAAGCGTTATATAAGTTATCGCATTTATATGCAAATACAGTGGTTTCAGATTGGACGGAAAACCCATGTGCAAAACCACGTGGAACAAGCAGCATATTGTTTTCTTGGTCATTTAATAAAACCGCGACATGTTTGCCAAAGGTTGGGCTGGCTTTGCGCAGATCAACGGCAACGTCCAGAACCTGGCCTTGGACCGCGCGGACAAGTTTTGCCTGGGCAGATTTTCCCGTTTGAAAGTGTAATCCGCGAATTGTGCCATATTTTGAAAAAGACTGGTTGTCTTGAATAAAATTATTTTTTATACCGTTGTCATAAAATTCTTTTTTATTATAAGATTCAAAAAAGTATCCACGTTCATCACCAAATTTTTTTGGTTCAATAATAAAAACGCCGGGAATCTCTGTTTTATAAAATTTCATATTTTATTCCTTTGTAATCTTGATTGATAATTTATGTCCATCTATTTCGGTGTCATGTTCGCCACTGCCTGATTTCATTTCTTTTATCAATGCGTTTTTCATGATTGTTTCGCGATTGGTTTCCAGCGCGGCAGACAATTCATCATCAGTGTTGTATTCCAAAACTATACGGTCAGAAACATCCAGCCCGATCGCTTTGCGGGTATCCTGGATAAACCGTAGCGCATCGTTTGCCCAGCCTTCGGCGATCAGTTCTGGTGTTAAATTTGTATCCAAAACAACCACGGCGGTATTATCAGGCAATGCGGCGCCTGTTATTCCATCTTTTACATTCAAACGCGTTTCGTATTCATCATCCAATAAACCAAATTCAGATGGATTAAATCCGGGTTGTTTGCTTGCAGTCATAATGTCTTTTAATTTGCTGCCCAATCTTGCACCGATTTTTGGTGTAATTAAATACACAAACGAATCAGCAACAGATGAGACGTTGTCGGAGAACACAACGGATTTTACATTCAGTTCATCACGTAAAATGTCTGAAAATTCATTCATGTCCGCGCCGAATATAGTCATTGTTTGTAATGGTAAACGATTGCGCATTTTATAATTTTCGCGTAGCATCTTTCCAGTGGCAACAATTTGTTGAACACGGCGCATATCATCCATAAGATGAATATTGTTGTTCTTTTTATATTTTGGAAAAGCTTCTAAATGAACGGATTCTTTGCCAGTTAAGTTTTTATAAATATAATCACTGATAAACGGTGCAAGTGGCGCGAGGGTTTTGCATACGTTGGTTAAAACAAAGTGCAAAGTATTAAATGCGTCTTGATCTTCGCCCCAAAAACGTTCACGGGATCTGCGGATATACCAGTTATTTAATATTTCCAAGAATCTTGTAAATTCACGTACCGCAATATCAGGCTTGTATTCATCCAAGGCACTAGATACAAAGCCAATTAATTCATCTAGTTCAGCCAAGATATATTTATCTAAAACATTATCAGATGTCGATGAATCCTGAGCGACTACATTTCCAGCATTAGCGTAAAGGGTAAAGAAGTGATACGTATTCCAAAGTGGGGTTAGTATATTTTTGATAGATTCATTAAATACCTTACCTTCTTTATCTGTTGGAACTGGTTCGGCTTTCATAAAATTACTGCCCAGTATAAATAGACGGACAGCATCTGCGCCAAAGTGTTCCAATTGTTCTTCTGGATTAACGAAATTGCCGACAGATTTGGAAAACTTCTTTTTATTTTCATCAACAAGCATTCCGTTTGCAGAAACGACCTTGAATGCAGGCTTATCAAACAAAGCGGTTGCAAGAACCATCAAAGAGTAAAACCAACCGCGTGTTTGATCGATACCCTCTATAATATAATCTGCAGGGAAAGTGTCATTGAATTGGTCCGTATTTTCAAATGGATAGTGAATTGATGCCCACGGCATACTGCCAGATTCTACCCAACAGTCTAAAACATCTGGGATGCGTTTCCAGCCATCTTTTTCAAGTTTATCCAATGTCGGACGATGCAAATCATCTATTTTTACGCCAAAGAATTCTTCTAATTCTGCAATGGAACCAAATATTTTATATTCACCATCTTTAACCCAAATTGGCAATGGGGTTCCCCAGAAACGATTTCTTGAAATGCTCCATGGTCTGGCATTTTCAATCCAAGACCTGAATCTTTCGCCGGCGCTGGTCCAATTAACCTGGTCATTATTGGCCATCAATTTATCTTTTATTTTTGGAACATCGATGTACCAAGAATCGGTTGCACGATAAATCAATTTTTCTTTGGACCTGTCACCAAAAGGATAACTGTGCTTATATTGTTCTTTCTTTACCAAATGGCCAGATTCTTTTAGGTGTGCGATGATTTTTGAGTTTGCCTCGAAAATGTTTTCGCCGGCCCAATCTTTGACGTCTGGTGTAAAATTTCCATAATCGTCGACATTTAAAATTACTGGGAATTTTGGATCTATATTTTTTAAAGCCCAAAAGTCCTCTTCTCCGAATGCGGGCGCAATATGAACGATCCCGGTTCCGTCAGAATCAGAAACATACTCGGCGGAAATAATAGAATAAAGTTTTTCATCCACGTAATAATCAAACAATGGTTTATATTTTAATCCGACCAAATCAGAACCATTTAATTCGCCAATTTTTTCGGCCGCAGCAAATTGTTTTTCGTATGCGCCCAGTCTAGATTTTGCAATAATATATTCGGCGCTATCAGAATCACGCATAATTAAATATTTCATCTTTGGATTTACAGCCAATGCGGAGTTCCCCGGCAAAGTCCAAGGCGTAGTGGTCCATGTCAGCACGCGACGACCGTCATCCAGTTCAAACCAGACGGTTATTGCGTCGTCCAGTATTTCACGATAATCCTGGGATGCTTCGGAATTAGAAAGCACAGTTCCATTTTTCCAATCAAATGGATTTACGCGATAATCTTTATAAAGTAATCCTTTGCCGTGCAAAGTTTTTATGGTCCAAAGCATGGATTCCATATAATTTTTATCCATAGTTCTGTATCCGTATTCGTCGCCAATATCAACCCATCGACCAATACGATTAATAAACTTTTCCCATTCTTTGGTATATGTTTGAACGTCCAAGCGACACATATCACAAAAAGCCCGCAGCCCATCTGTTTCTACAATTTTTTTGGCGTTTCTTTTTTGCGATTTTTCTACAGACATTTCTGCTGGTAATCCATGACAATCCCAGCCCAATTCCCGTCTGGCATAACGGCCATTCATTGTTTGATAGCGCAGAACCATATCTTTGACGGCGGAAACACCCAAATGTCCCCAGTGTGGCAATCCATTTCCAAATGGTGGGCCATCAAAAAAAGAAAATGGCATACCATTTTTGGTCAGTTCCATTGATTTATGAAACGTATCGTCTTTATGCCAAAAAGATAATATTTGGTGTTCTAGTTCCGGAAAATTTGCCTTTGGTTCGGTCTTTGGATATGACATTATTTGCTCCTGGTAATAATAAAGGGCGCATGCGCGCCCCAGCAACCGCCAAAGCGCAGTGCCGAATATTATATGATAATTATATTTCTTATTTGCATGCGTATATTTATACAATTGTTTTATCTAAAAATCAAGATAACTTTATTTAGTTTTTTTGATTTGTTTCTTTCCAAGCAAAGCGGTATTTCTGTCATGGATTTTAGTAATAGCGGTTTCTGGAACCGTTAAATGTTCGTGTTTTAATCTTGCCGCGGGAAAACTTTCAAAATGTATTTCGTATGGCATTTGGGTTGAGCCATATTTTTCTAGTAATTGAATTTCGGTGGTCTTATGAATTTTTATACTAGTTTTTAATTCTTCGTTTAATTTAGCCAACGCATTTTTGGTTTCTTTTATGTGTTCTTTTAACTCTAATTGTCTTCGGTAATTATCAAGCAAGCCGATTAAGAATTGTTCAACAACTGGATCGATTTCATCCTTTATCATTTTAAGAAGGGTTTCAATCAGCGCTGCTTCCCGGGCTTTTTCAAACATTTCAAATATTCCGATTTTTTCGGAATATTGATTTGCGGATAAATAGGGCGCTTGATTAGGGTTGTTAAGAACTATCCTTTTTAAATTTGGCAGATTAGAAGAAATATGAATTTTATAGAAATTTAAATTTTCTGATAAATCAAGAGACGTTAATCCAGATAGTCCATTTGAACAAAAAATCTCCAAAGCTTCAATAGATCTAAATACCCCAAGATTTACGTGGCCGTCAATTAAAGACGCATCCAAAGACAGTGTCGACATAGTATATGCGTCGGTTTTGGATATGTTCATCGATTTATATATGCTTGATATATTTCTTGAAGATTGCTTTTTTAAGTTAATAATCCCTGACATTGTTAAACCTTAGTTGTTTATAAAAAGATATTACGCAAGGACATTTTGCCCAAATCTTTTTAAAAACTGGGACATTAAAAAGTCTTGATAGTTTTTATCTTCTTTGTTGTTAAAGTTTAAGATGTGTAAATAGTTTCTTAAAAGCAATTCCAAAGTATTTCTTTTGTTTTTATTAGGTTCGGCATTTATTTTATTAAGCATATTTCTGCAAAAGGCCTCTTTTGTACCACTGGCAAATATCCTGATAATATTGGGGTCATCATAGTAAAAGTTTTCAATCTGATTTGAATGCGCCAAAGTTATCATTTTAAATTTTGGTACAGCCCCAGTGCCAAAATAAAGTTCTTTAATGTCTTTGTTGCCGGATAAATCAAGAGATGTTATTCCACAAGAAATTTTAGTTCTTGTATAATATGGTTTGAATATATATATATATGTTCTCAACGGATCGAAAGTCTTTTAAGTCTAGATGTCCGCTAAACAAAGCGGCATTTAATGATAATGTCGTCAATTTTGCGGTTTTCCCAAATGGTATTTTGAGGGCACGGTGTATTCTTAATACGTTTTCTCTAGATTGTTTTTCTAATAATGTAAGCTCTGACATAATAGTTCCTTTGCTGTTTTAGCAAAAGAATAGCACAACAATAATCTTTGTCAACAAATAATTGGTGCCGGCCACAGGATTTGAACCTGCGACCCCCTCATTACGAATGAGATGCTCTACCAACTGAGCTAGGCCGGCGTGAATATCACTTTAATATAGTGTTTTTTTAATTTCCAGTTCTAATTTTTCGTAAAACCACGATAATTCCAGCTGGTGTCATTCCGGGAATTCTTGCCAGGTCAGCAATGTTTTCAGGCCTGGTTCTGGTTAGTTTTTGAATTAATTCATTGGTCAGCCCGGGCAGCGATTTATAATCAAAATCAGCCGGGATTTTTAAATTAGCATCACGTTTATAGCTTTCTATTTCGCGTTGATTTCTGGCGATATATCCAGCATAAAGTTTATCAATCTCTGCTATTTTTTCGGCTTTTTCATTATATTTTTGTGTGCGCTGGGATTCGGTAATCAGTCCAGCATCCACAGCCATCGGGCCTAGTCGTACAATAGCATTATCGCTGCGCAAAGACAGACGAAATTCGGCGCGCGATGTAAACATACGATAGGGTTCATCAATCCCAAGCGTTGTAATGTCGTCTATTAAAACCCCAATCATAGAATTTGTTCGGTCCAGTTGTAAATTTGCGCCGGCAGCGTTTGCTCCTGCGACCAAACCCTGGGCTGCGGCTTCTTCGTATCCAGATGTTCCATTTATTTGACCCGCAAAAAATATGCCCGGTAAATCTTTGGATTCCAATGTTGATTTTAATGCTCTGGCGTCAATAGCATCGTATTCTATGGCGTATCCATAACGCGCTATGCGCATGTTTTCAAGGCCTGGGATGGTTCGCATCCATTTTTCTTGGACATCCGTGCCAAAACTGGTTGAAATGCCGTTTGGATAGATTAGATCGCTGTTTAAACCTTCGGGCTCTAGAAAAACATGATGGGATTTATGTTCTGGAAAACGCATTATTTTATCTTCCAGCGATGGACAATAGCGCGGTCCGGTGCCGGTAATGCTGCCGTTATACATTGGTGCATTTTTTATATTGTCACGAATTACTTGGTGGGTTTCTTCTGTTGTGTGGGTAATAAAACAACTGACGTGCGATTTGCATCCATCTTTTCCAGATGAAAACCATTCATGATCTTCGTCACTTGGCTGTTTTTCACAAACAGAAAAATCAATAGAGTCACTGTATATTCTGGCGGGAGTTCCGGTTTTTAATCGGATTAATGAAAATCCGGCCTTTTCAAGTATTTTTGATATATTTTTGTCGGCTTCTTGGTATGTTCCGTCATCTTGTAATCTACCAGACTTAATTTTTTCTGTGCCGCGATGAACCAGCCCCCCCAAGAAAGTTCCGGTTGTTAAAATGATTGCCTTACCTTGATATTTTTCATTTACAATTTTATTTTCTAAATCCAGATTTTCGACAGACTCATAAACAAGATCCAAATTGTTTTGATTAAGTAAATTTTTAATAGCATTATGATAAAGAGTTCGGTCAATTTGTGCGCGCAAAGCCTGGGTCGCTGCACCATGTGTTGCGTTTAGCAATCTCCAATGAATTCCCGCCATATCTGCCGCAATCGGCATAATTCCGCCAAAGGTATCAATTTCGGCAACGATTTGTGATTTTCCAGGGCCGCCAATGCTGGGGTTGCAAGACAGTGCCCCTAAATCAGATTCCGATTTAGTAAGTAAAAGTGTTTTTGCACCACGACGCGTGGCCGCGGCTGCGGCCTCGGTTCCGGCATGTCCGGCGCCAATAACAATCACATCATAATTTATCATAGGTTTGATTATATGTTAAAAATATCGGAAATCAAGATTTACGCCGTCTGCGGTATTCGTCCAAAGAAATTACCCGACCATCATCGGGTATATTGTCGGTTTCTTCCAACGGTAATTGTAAATCGTTTCCAGCGTTCATAGAGTCTTTGGGTTGGAAATTTAAAATAAAATCAACACTGGTATCTTTGAACTCCAACATGGCATCAAATGGTACACGGATATAGAAAGGCCGACCGTCAAATGTAAGCGTTACGCCGAACTCGTCATCTGAAACATTTAAATTAGAGTATGAGTATTGTAAAACAATAGTCATCAGTTCTGGATATCTCATACGTAAAAAATCTGGAATTACAACACCTGGATCACGTGTGCGAAAAGTGATATAAAAATTTGCATTATCCCCCAGGCCGTTTACTTGCGCATTACGCAAAGCATCGCGAACAACGATTTTTAATGCTTTTTCTAGTAACTGTGGATAATTTATTCCTTTCATATTTCAACCTTACAACAGGCGCTGCCATCCGCGCAAGAAACAAATAAGGCATTTTTAATATTTTTGAAAATGTCCAGCTCTGCGCCAGTTATCCAAATTTGGGCAGGGGTTGAATCTAATCGGTTGAACAAATCTGTGCGACTAATTTCGTCTAGATGGGATGCAGCTTCGTCCAGCAAGATTATAACAGGCACATTTGTTCTGGCATTTAAAAGTTTTGCATTTGCGATAATCATCAGCATCAACAGTTTTTTTTGCTGACCAGCGGATAACATATCAGCGTTCATATCCAGGTCGTTACGAAACATAGAAAAATCAGATTTATGGGCGCCGTCTATAATCATTTTTTCAGAAACAAGTTGTCTGTTTGATTTCAAATAATCCAGATATTCTTTTTCTGTATCAATACAGTTTTGGCCATTTGCAAATTTAGATTCAAACCAGCCGGAAAGAACAATGTGTGCATTGGTTTCTAAATCTAGGAAATGGTTTAGCTGTGCCACATACGCCACGCGGGCCGCTGCAACAGAAGCCGATATTTCAGAAAGCTGTTTTTCAATTGTATTCAACCAATTATCATCAGCATTGCTTTTTATTGCAAATGTACGTTCCGATAAAAGTTTAGACATTCGTGCCACACGGCCAGAATGTACGGGATCAAAGCCAGCCACCAAACGGTCTAAAAATGATCGTCTGTCTGACACAGATTCTGCAAAAAGTCGATCTTCTTTTGGGGTCAGCCAAATTATGCGGACTGATTTTGGCGCGGCAGACAGTGGTGCGCTGTCGTTATCAATACGTAATTTGCGGCCAGAATCACCATCGGCATACGATACGGACAAAGTGGTTTCGTTATTCATTTCGGCATGAACGGAAAAGCCCCCAGTCCCATTTATTTGGGCCAGTTCAGGCATTGTTGCCCCGCGCATTCCACCATTCCCAGATATCATTGAAATTGCTTCTAAAATTGCGGTTTTCCCACTGCCATTTGGGCCGGTTATAATTATGTTTTTTTTGCCCGCTGTATTTATACGGGAAGATTCATGATTGCGAAAATTAGTAAAGGTTAAAATACTTAACATATCCATGAAATAATAAAGAAAATAGGGCTTTTCTTCAACATAATAAATTTAAGTTGAAAATGTATAATGTATTCGTTATGATTGGGGCTCTGGCCTGATGGCAGAAGGGTTATGCACCGGACTGCAAATCCGTTTATGCCGGTTCGAATCCGACTCAGGCCTCCATTATTTTTTTATTAAAAAAGCGGGCAAATGCCCGCTTTTTATAAAGATGCTTTGACGTTCTCGACTTCGTAACATTCGACGCGATCACCCTCTTTCAAGTCATTATATTTATCGAAACTCATACCAAACTCTGTTCCAATGCTGACTTCCTTGGTTTCGTTCTTTTCGCGTTTCAACATTCCGATTTTGCCGTCATAAACAACGACATTGTCGCGCAGCAATCTGACGAAAGCGTCTTTTTTTATAACGCCTTCGGTAACTCGGCATCCTGCTACTTTGATTCCTTTGCCAACTGTGAACAAAGCAATAACGTCTGCGTATCCAACAAAAGTTTCATGACGTTCCGGCGCCAACTTACCAGCCAAAATTTCTTTTATTTCGTCGGTAATACGATAAACAACAGAATGATAGCGGATATCAACGCTGTTTTGACGCGCCAGTTCACGAACGCCGGAATCTGCGCGAACATTAAATGCAATGATAATGGCATTCCCTGCTGCAGCCAGACGGATATCCCCCTCGGTTATTTGACCAACCCCGGCAGACAGTAAATTAACCCCAGCTTTTTCAGAATCAATTCCGTTTAACATATCACGAATTGCTTCTACACTTCCCTGGACGTCTGCGCGTAAAATAATTGGGACTATTAATTTTTTGTTTTCTTCGCGTTTCGCAAAAAGCTCTTCTAGGCTGCTGCGTTTTACGGTGCTGGCTTTGTTCTTTTCTTTGGTAATACGATAATTCGCGATTTCACGAGTTTGAGCCTCGTTTTCTAATACGTTTAATGTATCACCAGCATTTGGAACGGATTCTAAACCCAGCACAATTATTGGTTGGCTGGGGCCAACAGATTTTACACGTACCCCAGATGAATTTATCAAGCCTCGAACACGTCCATATGTTTCCCCAATAACAAAAGCATCCCCTATGGATAAAGTTCCTTGTTGGATTAATGTTGTTGCAACTGATCCCAAACCTTTTTCCATTTTCGCTTCTACTACTACGCCGATTGCTGGCATATCTGGGTCAGCCTTTAAGTCCATCATCTCTGCTTGTAATAAAATAGCTTCTTCTAATTTATCCAGACCAATTTTCTTTTTAGCAGAAATTTCAACAGCTTGGATTTCTCCGCCCATGTCTTCTACTTGGACTTCTTGTTGCAGCAAATCTGTTTTAACTTTTTGTGGATTAGCGTCAGGCAAGTCAATTTTGTTTATTGCAATTATGAACGGAACCTGTGCTGCGCGGATGTGATTTATTGCCTCTATGGTCTGTGGCATAATAGAATCGTTTGCAGCAACAACCAAAACTACTATGTCGGCCATGTTTGCACCACGGGCACGCATTGCCGTAAATGTTTCGTGTCCCGGGGTGTCCAAAAAGGTTATCATCTTGCCAGATTTAGACTTTACTTCATATGCTGACACGTGTTGGGTAATACCCCCTGCTTCGCCAGCAACCACATTCGCATCACGAAAGGCATCCAAGAGAGATGTCTTTCCATGGTCAACGTGACCAACGACTGTAACGACTGGAGCGCGAGGTTTTAGATGCGCCTCATCAGGTTTGCGGTTTAATAATTCTTCAAATGGTTGCGAAGATACCCGTTTTACAGATGCCCCAAATTCTTGGGCAATCAGTTCTGCGGTATCGGCATCAATGGGTTGATTTTGTGATGCCATCATTCCCATTTCCATTAATTTTTTTACAACGTTCCCAACTTTTTCGGCCATGGCTACAGCCAAATCTTTTACAACAATAGAGTCCCCCAAAACAACTTCGCGGGCGATTTTTTGAGGTGCGGTAAACATTGCACGCGCTTTGTCGCGAAAACGTTTTAATGACGCTTCGGAGCGGCGACGATTTGCGCCGCGGATTTCAATTTCTTCGCCTTCGTTACCACCGATAACTATGTCATGAATCGAAATTTTCCCCTTGGAGAAATCTTTTCTTTTGCGTCCAGATGTGTTTCTGCGATTATCATCATCAGATTCACGGGGCGCTCTTTGTGGGGCGTTGTTGAAAGTTTTGCCTTGATTATTTTTTTGTTCTAAATTCTGACGATTGTTTTCTTCTTCGACAGATTCTTTTGCAGAAAGTTTTTCTTTGACCGCTTCGTATTCTTGTGATTCACGAACGATTTCAGCCTCGCGCGCGGCGCGTGCAGATGCTTCGGTCGCTTCGCGCATTCGGCGTTCTTCATCACGTGCCTTGGCGGCTTCTAGGACGGCGCGTAATTTCTCATCGGCAGCGTTTTTTGCAACGCTGGGATTTTTAGGCTCGTCCCGCAGTTCATGACTGCCAGGTGTGATAACACGACGACGGCGCTCTACAAAAACGGCATCGCCTTTTTTGCTTTGCACTGCGTCGGTTGTTACTGATTTACCAAGTGTAAGTGTGGCCATTATTTACCTTTCTATTTTTATTCTTCGTCTTGGGTTATGCCATATGCAATTTCGCGAGCTTTCATAACAATGCGCTCGGCCAGTCTTTCAGACATATTATCTTCACCCAAAATTTCTACCAATTCATCAGATGCCAAGTCTGCCAAATCTTCCAAACTTTTAATACCTGCGGCACCCAACTTCATTATAATAGGACGTTTAACAAAGTCAAAGTTTAACAAATCATCTTTCATGCCCAGTTTGTGACCTTGGTCCAGATAATCTTGTTCTACTTTTTCCAGATAAGTCTTTGCACGAGTTTGCAATTCAGATGCAAGTTCTGGATTGAACCCTTCGATAGTTTCAAGTTCGTGTGGTTCAACAAATGCGATTTCTTCGATTGTTCTGAAACCTTCGGTTATCAGTAAGTGTGCAATCATTTCATCAACATCAAGCCCGCGAATAAACAATTCAGTCTTTTCTTTGAATTCTTTGGCACGACGTTCTTGTTCTTCTGTTTCATTCATAACATCAATATTCCATCCAGTTAATTGCGAAGCCAAACGAACATTTTGTCCGCGACGGCCAATAGCAAGACTTTGTTGGTCTTCGTTTACAACAACTGCTGCAGTATGAGTGTCTTCATCAACGATGATTTTTGCAACTTTGGCTGGCTGCATAGCGTTTACGATAAACACCGCTGGATCTTCGCTGTAAAGGATTACGTCTATTTTTTCACCATGACATTCATTAATAACAGGCTGTATGCGAGTTCCCTTCATACCAACGGTCATACCAACTGCATCAACAGACGGATCATCGGTTTGAACCGCGATTTTTGCATGTGATCCAGGCGCACGAGCAACGGATTTAATTTTAATAACACCTTCGTAAATTTCAGGAACTTCTTGAACGAATAATTTTTCCATGAACATAGGGTGTGTGCGGGTTAAGAAAATCTGTGGACCGCTGTTGCTGCGAGCAACGTCCATAATCAAAGCACGTACGCGATCACCAGTATTCAGACGTTCGCCTGGGATCAATTCTGTTCCACGGATATAACCTTCGGCTTTGCCATTTATATCAACAAATACGTTTCCAAATTCAATGCGTTTAACTGTTCCGCTGATGATATCGCCGATATTATCCTTGAATTCATCAAATTGGCGACCTTTTTCTGCATCGCGAACGCGTGCAGTCATAATTTGACGCGCTGTTTGAAATGCCATACGTCCAAATTCAGGTTCTGGCAAAAGATCTTCGATAACGTCGCCAACCTGTGGATTTTTTGAATATTTGCTGGCCTGATCAACCGTTAACATAGTATCTGGATTATATAAAGATTCACCAAATTCGTCGGTTTCTACATCTTCTGGGGATTTTATTACATCAAACAATCTGCGAACACGAATGGCGCCATTTTTGCGATCAATGTTTGCAGCTATGTTAAATTCTTCACCATATTTTTGCTTGGCAATTTTGGCAACAGCCGATTCCAAAGACTCAAACACAATTTCACGATCTATTTGTTTTTCCCCGGCTAAATTTTCAATAGCCAGTAACAGATCTTGGCGTGGCATGGACACAAACGACATTTTTTACTCCTCTTGTTAAAAGAGCGGGGTTTTTCAAGACCCCGCTCTTAAAAAATTTATTTAAGAACAAGCTATATTTTATATACCGAATCGTGTAAAAGCAAGAAAAATATGATATAATGTTTGATATTAGAGGGTTGGTGATGAGAAGGTCTTTTGTTTCTGTTTTGTTTTCAGTTTTTTATATTATACCGGGGTTGGCCGCAGATGATTGCGCTTTGCGCAAATCAGTACCAACAGAAACACTGACATTGCAACAGGTTGTTGAATTGGGATTATGCCGAAATCCACAGACTTCGTCCGCATATTTATCTACAGAAGTTGCACATTTTAATAAAAACGCCGGTTATGCAAATTATTTACCATCTGTTGATGCAAGTGTTTCTTCGACCAAATCGTATGCGAATGGATCGTGGGGCGATTCTCAATCTGGGGCCTCGTTATCTGCCAGCTGGTTGATTTTTGATTTTGGGAAAAGACTGGAAGATTTAAATCAGTTGGCGGCAGTTTGGCGCGCAACTGGATTTGATTACAGTGACACGGTTCAAAACTATGTTTATAATGTTATCGCGGCTTATTATGGGATGCTGAATACTGATGCAAGTGTCGTTGCAGCCCAGGATTTAGTTGTAGTAGCCAAGGGTTCTAAAGATGCCGCAACTAAAAAATTCAAAGCGGGCAGCGTGGCCAAAGCCGACGTGTTAAAGGCCGATACAACATTGGCTGCGCGCGAATTAGAATTAAAACGCGCCCAGGGGAATCGTGAAATAGCCAAGGGTAAACTGTTATATTTATTATCTTTTTCCCAAGAGCAAGATATAAAAATTGCTGACATGCCAGCTAATTTCGGAAGTACGGCAGAATCAAAAACAATAAGCGAATTGATTGAAAAGGCCAAATCTCAACGTCCAGATCTGTTATCTGCGGGCGAAAGTACTAATGCTGCATGGCATCGCAGAAATTCAGCCTTTTTGAAAAATCTGCCATCAATATCTGCAACCGGCGGATTGTCTTATGATTTTAGTGATGATAATGGTGTGAATCCGAATGATAAATTGGGCGGCAGTATAGGTATCAGGGCATCTATGCCTATATTCGCTGGCTTTGCAAATATGTATAATATTCGTGCATCTCAGGCAAGTTATGAAAGTGCAAAAGAACAACAAAGATTAAAAGAAGATGCGGTTGCCCAGGATATTTGGACTGCATATCAAAATTATCAAACCGCAATAAAGGTTTTGGATCAAACAGAGACTTTGCTGAAATCCGCAACAGAAAGCGAACGCGTTGTTAGCGGAATGTATAAGGTTGGTCGCAGTACGATGTTAGATTGGCAAACACAACAGGCGGAATTGGCCGATGCAAAAATGCAAAATATAACAGCCCGTTATGATTTGTATATCCAGCGTGCAGCGTTGGCATTGGCAGCAGGCGAATTAAAAGAAAATATGGAAAGCACCGGAGAGAGAGAATGAGAAAAGTTTTTAATTGGATAAAAAGACATAAATTTATTACATGGACCATATTGCTGGCGGTGCTGGCATATGGCGCGTGGTCGTTTATTTCTGGCAAAGAAAAAGCATCCAGTAATCAGTTTGCAACACTTGAAATTCAGCGCGGAAATTTAAAACAAATTGTATCTGCAACAGGGGAAATTAATCCAGTAAACACAATAAGCGTTGGTTCCCAAGTGTCGGGAATTATTGAAAAAATTTATGTGGATTATAATGACAAGGTTAAAAAGGGCGATATCTTGCTTACTATTGACCCCAGCGTTTTACAGGCAACGGCTGATGAGTCCAAGGCATCACTGGATTCTGCCGAAGCGCAATTAAAATTTGATAAGGCCGAATATGAAAGAAATAAAACCTTGTTTGATGAGGGGTATATATCACGTTCAGAGCTGGAAGAATCAGAAACTAAATACAAGACATCCCAGCAATCAGTTTTGCGTGCAAAATCCCAATACGAAGGTGCATTGACTAACTTGGGGTACACTAAAATTGTATCGCCTGTTGATGGAACTATAATTTCCCGTCAGGTTGATAAAGGCCAAACCATAGCGGCATCATTCCAAGCGCCGGACTTGTTTGAAATTGCCGAAGACTTGTCTAAAATGCAGATTGAAACCAGCGTATCCGAAGCGGATATAGGTGTTATAAAGCAAGGACAGAAAGTAACTTTTTCTGTTGATGCATATCCAACGCAGACTTTTGAAGGGCTGGTTCGGCAAATAAGATTATCGCCAACCACTACCAGTAATGTTGTTGTTTATACAGTTGTTATTAATGTTGATAATTCTGATCTACGCTTGATGCCGGGTATGACCGCGTTTGTTACAATTTTGGTAGAAGAAAGAAATGATGTTTGGAAGGTGGCTAATGCGGCATTTGTTTTGAAGACTTTTGACGGCATAGTTGAAAATGCTGACGATAAAAAGGCCAGTGAATATTTGGCCATTCAAAGACAGGGCGAGAAAAATCTGATATTTGTTCCGTATAAAAAAGGGTTGATAACAGCAACCGAAACAGAAATAATTTCAGATAAAATACAAGTCGGGGATAAAATAATTACTGGAATTAAAGGCACGAATTCTAAATCGATTAGCCCACAAGAAATGCGTTCTCGTGGTGGACCACAAGGAATGGTAAGATAAAAATAGGATTTGATTTGAAAAAAGAACCACCGGTAATTTCCCTGCAGAAAATAAACAAAAGCTTTCCCATAGAAAGTGGCGGCCAGCAACATGTTTTATTTGATGTCAGCTTTGATATTCGTACCGGAGAATTTGTTTCAATTATGGGTCCATCAGGCAGTGGTAAATCAACGTGCATGAATATAATTGGTGCGCTGGACACACCGACCAGCGGAACTTATAAATTATACGGCAATGACGTTACTCATATGACACCGGATGAATTGGCCATGGCCAGAAATGAATATATTGGTTTTGTGTTTCAAAACTTTAATTTATTGGCCAAGCGCAGCGTATTGGATAATGTAATGCTGCCTTTGATGTATCGTGGTATATCATCATCTGAACGTATTGTTCGCGCACGCGAAATGTTGAAATCAGTTGGATTGGAAAATTTTGAAACATATTTACCACCGCAATTGTCTGGTGGAATGCGTCAACGCGTTGCGATTGCGCGAGCATTGGCGGGTCAGCCAAAGCTGATACTGGCGGACGAACCGACTGGAAATTTAGATAGTAAAATGGGTAATGAAATTTTGCAGATGTTTAAAAAATTAAATAAAGAAATGGGAATAACAATCATAATGATTACTCATGAATTTGAAATTGCAAAATATACAAACAGATTGATACACATTCGTGACGGCAAGATAACTCATGATGGTCCAGTCCCCAAAAGCGAGAGGAAGTTATAATATGTTACAAAACTCAAAAATTGAATTTCCATCAGAAAGTTTGTTCCATGATTTATCTAATCGAGGGATAAGAATTGATGAACCATTGTTCTGTAAATATATATTACCGGATGGATTGGATGAACAGTCTTTACAAGATATTGTAAAAAACACATATATAACAGAAGACAAAAAGGAAATTTCACGCCTTTTTCAATTGGGCAAGCAAATAAAGTTATTAAACCCTCAATTACAAGATGTTAAAATTATCCCAGGATCTCCATTTGATATAAGAAACTTTTTACACGGAGTTGCATCAAGATTTACAGCGCGAGATATAAAGTATTTCTTATCAAGTCGATCGCAAAAAAAAGATAAATTACTAGAGGCTCGTCGCGAGTTACAAGACGAGCGTATTAAAAAATATCTTGGAAACAGAATGTCTGGA
Source organism: Alphaproteobacteria bacterium (assembly GCA_041673665.1). GTDB lineage: Bacteria > Pseudomonadota > Alphaproteobacteria > Rs-D84 > Rs-D84 > WRCA01. Next base: position 35,278 of record JBAYXF010000005.1, read on the forward strand.
TTTATTCCAAGTCCAGAAATTGTAGAAAAAATAATAATAGCAATTGATAAAAAAGAAGATCAAGATCGGCAAGACCAAGAAATAAACAGGCTTTTAGATCGACAAAATCCACGTGGATACATGGAGCCTTAAAAATGACATTTAATGATATTTTAAAAGAATCTTGGCTGAGTATCAGTGGAAATAAAATCCGCAGTTTTTTGACTATACTGGGGATTATTATTGGTGTTATGGCCGTTGTTATTATGATGTCGGTTGGTGATGCCGTGCAAAATCAAATAACGGGGCAATTTGCATCCTTGGGTACAAATACAATTATGATTCGCGCTGGTGCGTCCCAATCTGGCGGAGTTCGCACAATGTCCGGCATGAATACTTTGACCATTTCTGATGCCGAGGCTTTATCAGAATTGCCCGATGTTGAATATGTAACCCCAACCAGAATGTCCAGCGGAACAGTTGTTTTTGGAAATAAAAACTGGAGCACTTCTTCGGTTGGTTCATATCCCACATATCAAAATATTCAAAATATAGAAATGGATACTGGAACATTCTTTGATTGGTCTGCAGTTCGTAATGCCAGTACTTATATTGTTTTGGGCCCAACCGTCGCCGAAGAATTGGATATGGGCAAAGATCCAGTGGGTCAGGTAGTTCGTATGAATGGCGTTCCGCTGATTGTAATTGGTGTTACCAAGGAAAAAGGTGGCGCAGGTATGACCGACAGTGATGATATGGTCTTTATTCCTATTACTACGCTGCAAAAGAGAATTATAGGTTCTAGATTTCCAAATTCAGTGCCCCAGGTTGTTATCAAATTGACATCAACCGCGGACAATGCGATAGCAGTAGAACAAATAAAACAGTTGTTACGGACCAGACATAAAATAAAAGACGCTGACAGTGACGATTTTCAAATTACAGATATGAAGCAAGTTATGGAAACAATGAACACGGTTACGGGGTTTCTTAAAATGCTGTTGATGGCGATTGCCAGTGTATCACTATTGGTTGGTTCAATTGGTATTATGAATATGATGTTGGTCAGCGTTGCGGAACGTACACGTGAAATTGGAATACGCAAAGCGATAGGTGCGCGCGAAAGTCATATAACAATTCAATTTTTATCCGAAGCAATATTAATATCATTTATGGGCAGTATGGTTGGTCTGGTTTTGGGAATTATTCTATCCCAGACCGTATTACCCAGTATTATGGATATGGAAGTACCGCTTAATATATGGTCGGTGTTCTTGTCAATTACTGTAGCTGGGGTTGTCGGAATAGCATCTGGTGTATTCCCAGCGCGTAAAGCAGCTAAATTAAACCCCATAGACGCGTTAAGATACGAATAATTACATTTCAGGGGGTATTTTTAATCCCATTAAATCAATTGCTGTGGACAGTGTTTTATATGCTTTATCAGCGATTTGTAATCTACGTTCACGATCTTTTGTATCAACATCATCGCGTAAAATTGGGCAATTATGATAGAAAATATTTATTAACTGGCATAAATCATAAGCGTAATTTGCGATAATATCTGTTTCGCGACGGTAAAATGCCGAGAGTATGCAACGTTCGAAATCTAAGATCATCAGTAATAAATTACGTTCATCTGTATCCATCTTTGTGATTTCGCATGGTTTTAATGGTGCTTTTTTCAAGATAGCATTTAACCTGACCGCAGTATAAAGAATATATGGACCAGTGCGACCCTCAAATTGAACAACCTGCTCTGCATCGAATATATAATCTGATTTAACATCATGCATCAAATCGTTAAATTTCAACGCCGCCATTGCAATCATATCAATGGTTTCTTTTGGTAATTCTTTGCCTGACTCTGTGACGCGTTTATGTGCAGCGTTATTTACGATTTCAATAATATCCAACAGACCAGCAGCATTTCCGTCCCTGGTTTTCAATGGTCCATTTTTGCCATTGATTGTTCCAAAATATTGATGCTCTAGTTGTTCTGGCTTAAACAGGTTAATCATCTGGGCTACGCGGAAAACTTGTTCAAAGTGTAATGCTTGACGTACATCAGTCAGATAAATAACCCGATCCGGATTATCTGTAATTTTTCTGTAATACAATGCGGCTAAATCAGTCGCATCATAAGTATCTGCGCCCCTGGAATTATAAAACATAAATGGTGGCATTGGTGCAGTATCAGAATCTTTGCGTACAGTAACAATTTGTGCGCCGTCAGATTCTTGTAACAAATTTTTATCACGCAATAATTTTTCAACTGGTGTCAAATATTTTGAAGCGTTCGCTTCGCCCAAGGTATTATCAAAAGGCAACATTCCCAAACGTTTGATAATATCGTTCATTGCGCCCAAAGAAATCGGCATAAATTTGTTATAAAGCTCGGTCCATTTTGAATTACCTTCTTGAAATTCGGCGGTGATTATCCGTGCGCGTTCCAAAAATTCAGGATTGTTTTTTGCATATTCTGCAGCCAGTGGATAAAAATTATCCAGTTCTTTGGCCGTTATTTCGGTTATAGAATTCTTTTCTATCCATGCCATAACCAGTCCCATTGGACGGCCCCAGTCACCAATGTGATTATAAGATATGGTTTTATGCCCCAAAAATTTAGCAATCCGATTTAATGTGTCACCAACTATGGATGTGCGCAGGTGTCCAATATGCAAAGATTTTGCAACATTGTATGCGCCATAGTCCATATCAATGGTTTCTGGTTTAATATCTGGTTTTTGATTTACATAGTTAAAAATAAATAAATCTTTTAATTTTATGTTTATAAACCCAGGACCAGCAATAGATGCGTCCACAACAAAATCTAATTCTTTTAAATATGGTAAAATTATATCTGCGATTTGACGTGGAGGTTTCCCCAATTGCTTGGTTAAAATCATTGCTGCATTAGTTGAAAAATCACCAAACGATCTATCTTTGGGAATTTCTATACTGATATTTGATAAATCCACGTTTGCCAGCTCTGGAATTTTTACCAGTAATGATTTTATAGAATCAGATACAAATTGGTAAAGGTTCATCTGTAAAGTCCTGTGATTAAAAAACCGCGCCAAGCGCGGTTAAAATTACGATGGCATTTTTGTTTCAGTGAATACCACATGTTTGCGGACCTTTGGGTCATATTTCCGCATTTTCATTTTGCCCTGAGTGTTTTCAGATTTTGTATTTTTAGTTTTTGTGTAAAAGAAGCCGGTTTCTGGATTATTCATCTTTACGACAATCTTTGACGCTTTTTTATTAGCCATTTTAACAACCTTTGTATTAGCGGGTTTATTTTAAGGCACGATTCGTCAAAAATCAACCAAAATTATCATCAACCCATATTTTTAAGGGATAAATTGAGAAAAAGTATTTATAGGTTGTTTTTCCTGGGTCCGATAGGTACAATCTGCGGACAGACTAAAAAGGTGTATATATGATAAATAATATTTATGAAATGTTATATAAAGCGTGTACAGAAAACAAAGCACGTACCTTTTTTGTTCGTCAGGGTGAAACATATGGCGATTTATTGATTTCGGTTAAAAAAAGGGCAGTTTTATTAGCTAAGAAATTCAAAATTAAAAAAGGAGATGTTGTTGCGATTTTATCTGGTAACACACCGGAATTTATAAAATCTTATTTTGCAATTACTTCCCAGGGTGCCAAGGCACTTATGTTAGATACTGGTTTATCAGCTACAGAACATTTGAATATGATGAAACACACCAATTGTAAATTGGCATTGGCTCAAAAATCATATTTTATAGATGGCGGCCCAAAAATGTTTGATATTGAAACCCCAGACGATACAGATGAAAAAGACTTTGTCGCTGCTGATGTAGATTTAAATGACTTAGCAATGCTTTCATTTACCAGTGGTTCAACTGGGAATCCAAAGGTCGTTGGGCTGACACATAGTAATATTGTTTCATTGGGCGAAGGCTCAAAATTCTATAGCCCTGTAATACATAAAGAATATATGTTTTATGGATTTTTGCCGCTGTATCACATTTATGGTGTGGTTATAAATATTATATCCCCTATTTCATTAGGATGTTCGCTATTATTGCAGCCAGTATTAAATCCAAAAGAATTTTTAAAAGAT
>JBAYXF010000006.1:0-32056 GCA_041673665.1 Alphaproteobacteria bacterium
AAAAATAAACAAAAGGGTTTATCACCAAAGAAACGAACCCAGCGCAACTTATATTCAAGAGGCTTTAGAGGGTTTTGCAAAATGTCGCTTTGTTACACAAAAGGATGTATTTGATTTTTTAAATAACAAAGATTTAAGGACATTTAATAATAAACCAGTACGATTGACCATGAATGTTATAAAGAACATTCTGAAGAATCCTGTTTATACTGGCTATTTCTCATATAAACATTGGGATATTCCATACCAAAAATGGGCAATAGATCCCATAATTAGTGTAGATACATATAATAAGATACAGAATAGGTTAAATCCGAAGAAAACTATTCAGCACAGAAAATATAATATGGATGATGAGACCTTTCCATTGCGGAGATTTGTGAGATGTGCCGTATGTGGGGAAAAACTGACAGGAAGTAAGGCAAAAAGCAAGTCTGGTAGAAAACATTTGTATTATCATTGCCATAATAAAAAATGTTCCATGTATGGGAAAAGTATAAAACAGTCAGATATTCATCGGGATTTTGAAACAATATTAGAGGGGATGACCCCTAATGATGCGCTGGTGGGATTATCAATACGTATAATAAATGAACAATATAATGAGAAAACACAAGATGTTAGGAGCAGTTTGGCTGAAAAACGGGGTAAAATTGCTGACAAACAGCAAGAGAAACAGAAAGCCTTTGATTTGCTTATGAATAGCTCGAATGTCCAAGAAATAGCCGATATGTGCAAAAATAAAATATCTATGCTATCAGCTGAGATAAATGCGCTGGAAGACGAAAATAAAGTGCAGGAAATAGAAACAATGCCATTAGATCGGGCAACAGATATAGTTATGAATTTTATAAAGCAGCCATTGCAGGTTTGGAGGGTAGGGGATTATTATCAAAAACAGGGTGTTCTAAACTTGTGTTTTTCAGAGCCGATTTCATACGATAGAGAGAAAAAATTTGGAACACCTGAAATGGCGCCGATTTTCGGGCTTTTTGATAAAATTTCGGGGGATAGTGAATTTTGGCGCGCCCAGAAGGATTCGAACCCTCAGTCTTCTGATCCGTAGTCAGATGCTTTATCCAGTTAAGCTATGGGCGCCGTGCGTGCAATAATAAACCTAACCCCTTTTAAAATCAAGTGATTTTTAAATTATTCTTTTTGACGGTTTACACATTGGTCGCAAGATAATTTTTTATTAATATCAATAATATTCTTTGGCCAACTTTTTGTTGACAGAACAAATCCGTCGGGAACTTGGGTTACTCCAAGATTATTTTTTATTCCAGTCATCATATCATTAAAAAGATCACATGATGTTTCGTTTATTTCGCATAAACATGGTCCAAAAACGATTTTAGATGTACCGTAATGTAATGTAAATTTGTCAGCCATATTAATTTCCTTGGTATTCGTGAATATTTATATCATTCACCATGTTATTTGTCAAATAAACGCATAAAATGTTTTTTTTATAAAAATTGCTTGCAAATCTTAGGGTAAAAGATTATATTTTTACCGAAATTCTAAAGGATAATTTATGTTTTCAGTATTACTTGTTTTATTGGTTATTGTCTCGGTAATGATGATTGGTATTATTTTATTACAAAAATCCGAGGGGTCCGGCATGTCCGGCAGCAGCGCGGCATCTATGTTTGGTGGTGCATTGACTGGTGCGTCGGCTGGAAACTTTTTAACCAAGATGACAACTATTTTGGCGGTAATATTTTTTATTTTATGCGGGGCTTTGGCGGTTGTATCCAGTCGCACCGCAAGCAAATCAACAGTCAGTGAACTTCAACAAGAATTGGTTCATCCGTCTGAACCGGCAAACGTTCCGGCAAATTAAAAAGAATCCGCCAAACAGGCGGATTTTTATTATTATATTTTTTCATCACTTTAATATTTTTTTCGTTGCTGTAATTGGCAATCTCTGATAAAATTAGAATAATGGAAATGAGTGGGAGATGAGAAAAATTTTCGCGTTTGCGTTTGCTGTTGTTTTTACTTTGCCGGTGATTGCCGCCGAAAGGCCTGCTAACTCACGCGTGGGGGCAATTAATAAACCATCTGTTATTCGTGCATCAACGGCAAGTACTGCGACCAAAACAAATTCTGGTACATCTGTTGCCACAACTACAACTACTACTGAAACCAAGGCAACTGATTGCAGAACTGCTTATCGCAGTTGTATGGATCAATTTTGTTTATTAGATGAATCCGAGGGACAACGTTGTGCTTGTTCGGATAATATCAACGCATCTAAATCAAAAATTCAAGAAATTAAAGATATTCAATCCAGTGCTGAAAAACTATATGGCGAGGGTGTAGAGCGTGAAAAGCTTGGTGCGCGTGCGGATTTAGCTTTTGCAAATAATACTAAAAGTGATATTTTCTCGGCTTGGCTTGAATCCGAAGAAATTTCTGAAGACGAAGATGAAGTCGGGGAAGATTTGGAAATAGGGTCTACTTTGTATGATATGGCGTCCAAGCAGTGTCTTTCAGAATTGGATTCTTGTACTGATGATTCTGAAATGGAAAAGTTATTATACTCTCGAATGATTACGGCAGACTGTAAATCTTTTGACCAATATTTAGATGCGCAAAAAATAGCGGCCCAGCAAAATAAAGCAGCGGCAGAAAAAGCAGTTCGTACTGCTCGTGTTGAAATGTTGGATACTACTAATAAATATAATCGTGGTGAATGTTTGTTGTCATACAAGGCCTGTATTTCGGACAAGGGTGGTTGTGGAACAAATTTTGAAAACTGTTTGGATAAATCATTGTTAAAACGTCGCGCGAATGCTTGCTCGGACGTTTTGGATCAATGTATGGCGGTTAAAGATGATGTGTTAAAAGATTGGTCCGAAGAAACCAAAGTTGTTTTGGCACAGGCGGCTGAATATGAACGCACAAATAAACCATTAGTATGCCGTTCAAAAATACGTGCTTGCTTGGAAGAAGGTTGCAGTACTGCAACAAATTCAATGTGTTTAACAGATATTAATGTTGCGGCGGGAATATGTCCGATAATTGATGATTGTGATGCGCTGGTCCCTGGATTAAAAGAAGCCTATAAAGATGAACTGGGCGCATTGCGTGTAAATTTCTGCCAAAATGATGTAACAAAATGTATGCAGAATAAATGTGGATCTAACTTTACTGCTCCGGAATGTATTGGTAAAAAAGTATCAGAATTAACCGATATGTGTCCGCAATCTATGTTCCCATCTTGTAAGAGTATAAAACATTTTGATGCTATTATGTCTGCTGTTGCTTTGCGTGTAGATTATCAATTGTTAAATGGCTGTGTAAATTATGTGGAAGAATTTATGGGTAAATCTGGATGTGGATCTGAAATGGATTGTATCCCAGAAAATTCTAGAATTACAAATCTTACAGAAATTCCAAAAGATGAGACAGCGTTCAAAGAAGAGCTGGTTGCGGCGGCCGAAGCAGCATCTGATAAATTCTTTGAAGATATGGAAAAAGAATCTGTTATTGCGGCAAAATGTATAGATTCTGCTGAACCTGATGGTGTTAAATCTTATAAGGGTATGATGTTTGGTGAATTAAAAATCAAGGGTCGCATAGCTGCGGTTAAAAGAATGGAACGCCTTTATGCTGCCAAGGTTGATGAGCTTTCCCGTTCATCGTCTGTTGAAGAAGCAGAGGCCAGATGTAAAGCTATTTATGAAGAGGCGGTTGCTGAAAACAGCACACAAGATCGCAGTGAAAATCAAGAAGGCAGTTGGACAACAGCGTATAATTTTGAACCAAATTTACGTAATTGTCAGTTGACTCGTTGGGAAAAAGTTTGTGAAACCGGTGGCGAATCCAAAGCTTCTGGTATAACCAAGGGGGTTGCAGGCGGTGCGTCTTTGGGCGCAAGTGCGGGCAGTTCACTTGGTGGTTGGGGAACATTAATAGGTGTTGTTGTTGGTGGTGTTGGTGGTGCTTTGGCTGGTAATGCAACAGCAAAAGAAGAAACCATCTGTCACGAAGTAGGTCCAATTTACGAAGATAGAAATATCTGATTTATCGGAGAAGAGAATGAAAAAAATATTTTCAATTTTAATAGTTTCAATTGGCTGTTGCGGCATAGTTGGAAATTTAAGTGCTGCAAAAACAACCAAATCAAAGGGAATATCCGTTGTTAAAAAGGGTGCAACGCTTGTCCGTGAAAGGGTTGCTCCAACCGGAATTTATAATCAAGAATGTTATGAAAAATATTATGGTTGTATGGATCAATTTTGTGTTGGTGATTCTGCGGTATTAAATATTCCCAGTGAAGCTATAACTTTGGATGGCGGAACTTGTGCTTGCAGTGATGATAATCAAGGGTTCAAAGATAAAATCACAAAAATGAATGAAAAATTAAGTAAAGCAAATACTCTTAAAACGGTAGAAGTTGAGAAAGTAGAAGCTGGTGCAAAGGCGGATATTATTTTCACGGGCGAGCGTGAATATGATGATTCTGGAAATGTTGTTGCTGTGGATAAAAAGTCAGCACAAGAAAAGCTTTTATCATTATGGGATGTGGATGAAGAAGAAGACGAAGAAGAAGAAATAAATATTTCAGATTATACCGGTTCGGAACTTTACAGTAATGCTCAAGAATTGTGTTTGGGGCAAATGCCTGATACTTGTAGCAAGGATATAAATTTTTTAACTTCACTTTATAGCACACAGATTAAATCTGACTGCAAAGCTTTTGATAACACAATTGTAAAAATGCAGGCCAAAGTCGATACTGAATACGCATCTGCTGAAAAGGCGGTTCGTGATGCACGGTTATCTTCTTTTGAATCCGCAAATCAATATGATCGTGGAACTTGTATGTTGAACTTTCGTAAATGTATGTCAGGTACGGATGTTTGCGGTTCTGATTGGACTAATTGTGTGAATTTTATTGCTGCAGAAAATATGCAAAATAATAAACGCACTTCGGATGTATCGTCTCAAACGGTGGAACATATTTCAAAATATGAAATTACAGATACAACTTTAGAAATGTTAGAGGCTAAACGTAATATCTGTGAAAATGTTTTGGATAAATGCATGGCGGTTCGTGACAATGTTTGGGATGATTTTTTACGCGAAGTTGCTCCCAGCTTGAAAATTGCTGAATTAAATGCGGAATCAAATTTGCGTCAATCTTGCTTGTCCGATATCTCGGATTGTGTACAAAAAGCGTGTAAAGATGATATAGAAGGCAAGGGTGTAGCAACGATGGATGCGTGTTTGTCTCGTCCTGATATGGCACGTTCATTCTGTAAAATTCAGATTGAAAAATGTGAACGTATGGAGCCATTAATTTGGGGATACGTTGTTGATAAACTGGCATCTATGCGCGTAGATAGATGCACCCAAGAAGTTAAAGATTGCTTTACCGAACGTTGTGGTGATGATTTCAGTGATTGTATAGGTATGGATTATGATTATATGCATGATATTTGCCCATTGGATAAATTAGTTGTGTGCAAAAAGAATAATCCAAATTTTACTATGGAAGATGTGGATTCTATGTTGATGGGATTATATTTAAATGTTGATAACGCAGCATTGGAAAATTGTCAAAATATTGTAAATACTAAAATGTTAGAAGTATGTGGTAGCACTATAGATTGTAATGTGTTTGCTGCAGATGATACGATTGGTACAGGCAGTTTGCGTAATCAAAAAAATGGAAATGTTTATCGCGTAACTGGAATGATTTCTTTTGGTAATATAAAAATGGGTGACTCATCTATGGCAATTAAAGATGGTAAAAAAGAATTGTCTCCTGGGCAAATCGGTGTCCAAGAATATATTGATACAGCCAAAGCAAAAAATGTTGGGGTAGAAAATGAGGCGGGCATTCTTGACAGTATTAATGCAGAATTAACTAATATTGCCGGTACAATAAATCGTACAATTGATTTGATAGAACAAGATCCAAAGGTAAGCTATTGTATTAATGGTCGTGATTTATCACAAATTACGGGCAAGAAAGAACAAACTTCTGCACGGTTCCCGAATTTATTGAATCAAACAAAAATGTTAATTGCAGCATCTGCATTGCGTAAAGCACAAGATAATTATAATACAAAATTTAATACGATGATTTCTGATGCAACCAAAGATGCTTCTGCGGACTTGGCACAATATATGTGTCAAATGATGCCGATGAATAATGGTGGTGCCAGTTCTGGTAATTTAACAGATTTAGATACACCATTGGCGCCGGCATATGCGATTTCTTATGAGGTTGGTGCTGGTTTAACAACAGAACAATTATTGCAGGGTGGACACGGCAAAACTACATCACAAGGATTCAGCGTATCAAATGCAAGTGGCGGAAATACAAGTGGTGTAAATGCGTCATGGGTTGGTGATGCCGCGAGGATAGTAACTGATTCCGCTACTCTTGGGATTCGATCATTGGCCAGCAGCAAATATAGTGTAAATACGGCCGGCGGATATAAAGAAATGTGGTCATTGTTTAATCGTGATACCAGAACTTGTCATTATTGCTCGATTACGGTTACGAAAAATTGTGCCACCAAGGGTTCACGTGGATTCCTGGGATTATGGGACAGCCGTGGTGTAGATTGCAAAGAAACCAAGGGCGATGAAGTCTGCGAAGACATACAAATGTAATAAAAATCCGCCGAACTTCGGCGGATTTTAATTTAACCTTGCATTTTATAGTGCTCCGGTGCATAATTTTGTGCATTCGGAGTGTAGCTCAGCCTGGTAGAGTGCTGCGTTCGGGACGCAGAGGTCGTGGGTTCGAACCCCGCCACTCCGACCAAAAATTTACCCACATTTATGTGGGTATAATTATTTATTTTAAGTTTTCTGTAACAAAGTCCCAATTGACCAAGTGTTCAATAAATGCATCTATGAAATCTGCGCGGCGATTTTGGTAATCCAGATAATAAGCATGTTCCCAAACATCTAGTGTCAAGATTGGTTTGTGTCCGTGCGCGATTGGTGTATCTGCATTTGCGGTTGTTTCAACTATTAACTTTCCATTTTCATCACGCGAAATCCAAGCCCATCCACTGCCAAATAATCCTGCAGCAGCTGTCTTGAATTCTGGTAATAATGCCATAATTTCTGCCGGGACGGGTGTTTTACAATCTTTTTTTAAGCAATGAAAGAAAAAGTTATGATTAAAAGTTTGTGCGGCATTATTAAATGTTTTCCCCGAAGAATTTTTGATAATTTCCAGTAATTCTTTGCCTTCCAGTTCAGTTCCAGCAATCAGTCCATTTGTATTATTTATATATCCCCCAAAATGTTTGTCATAGTGAAATCCGATTGTTCTTTCGGAAATATATGGCTCAAGAGAGTTTCGTTCAAAAGTTAGTGGAAATTGATCCAGTGAAAACATAGTATTGCTCCTTTTTGATAATTGTACCATAATATGAAAATGAAGTTTAGGCGAGCGGTTTTTTGTTATAGGATTTTAAACTTTGATGAATGCCTGCATTCATGGCTTATTCTATTGCGTGAATCTATAAAAATCAGTGGATTGCGAAGCTTAAAAGGAAACAAGCGAGAGCAAGTATCAGATTGGGCATCAAAGTTTTTTATATCAAAATCGGACTTTGATACAATAATTCGAGTTTTAGTTGGTGATGAATATTTTGATAAAAGTAAAAAAGATATCGCAAAACTAGAAAAACAGGTTGGTTGCAGTATATTTGATTTATGGGATACTAATCCGATTTTTAATAAATACCCAAATTTACGAGGCCTTGCTAAAAATAAAGAATTTGAAAAAATGTGGGCAAAAATGAAACAGAAAGTAAAATAAAAATTATATAAAGTTCTGTGGATTTACATCAATTTTTATACGGATATTTGCGGGTTGTTTTACCTTGCTCAGCCAATATTTAACGGCAGATTGTAAACCAGCGCGTTCATCACCTGCAACCAAGAAACGCATACGATACCATGTGCGAATTTTGTAAATTTGTGCGGGAATTGGTCCCATGATTTTAGAATTTTCAATTTTTGGTGCATTGGATGCTAAATCCGCACAGAATTTTTGTAATACAGATTCTTTTTCTGATTCTATGATAATTGCAATCAATTGACCAAATGGGGGCATTTTTGCCGCGCGTCTTCCCGTCATGTCACCAGCCATAAATTCGTCACGATTACATGCGCAAATTGCGCGCAGCACTGGATGTTCGGGCTGATAAGTTTGCAATAATACACGCCCGGGCAATTCTGCGCGTCCCGCGCGTCCCGCCACCTGGAATAATTGTTGAAATGTTTTTTCGCCCGAACGAAAGTCCGCGCCGAACAGTCCCATGTCTGCATCAATTACACCGACCAAGGTTAAATTTGGGAAATGATGTCCCTTGGCCAAGATTTGTGTACCAATAACAATATCTATTTCGCCAGATTCCATTTGTGTGACTAATCTTTCCAATGCTTGGCGCGACATCATTGTGTCAGATGACACCAAAGCAGTTCTGACGTTTGGAAATTTTGCGATTATTTCTTCTTGGATTTTTTCCAATCCAGCACCCGATATTGTTAAATCAGTATTTTCACAATCTGGACATTGTTTTGGCATAGGCTGAGTGCGCCCGCAAATATGGCACAACAAAGAATTATTTTTTTTATGATGGGTCATCCCAACCGAACAGTCGGGGCAGGTTGCATGCCATCCACATTTTTTACATTGAATAATTGGTGCATATCCACGACGATTGATAAACAACATTGCTTGTTGTTTGTCTGATAAAGTTTTCGCCAAAGCATTTAATAAAGTTGTAGATATAAATCCGTTACCGGAATGTTCTTCGGTTTTTCTGAAATCTATAGTTTCTATTGTTGGCATTGATGCGCCACCAAATCTGGATTGTAATTTCAGATGGGTATATTTTTCGTCCAAAGCGTTTCGCAGGGTTTCCATAGCGGGTGTTGCCGATGCCAGGATTATTGGAAAATTTTCTATTTTTCCGCGCAGAATTGCCATATCACGTGCGTGATAATTTCCCATATCTTCTTGTTTGTAAGATCCATCATGTTCTTCGTCAACGACAATTAATCCTAAATCTTGCCACGGTAAAAATAAGGCAGAACGTGTTCCAACAATAATTTTAATTTCCCTATTTGCAACGCCACGCCAAATGTCGCGCCGTCGGGCGGCGGTTAAATTGCTGTGCCATACAATTGGCTTTGCTCCAAACCTGGATTCAAATCTGTTCATAAATTGTGCGGTTAATGCAATTTCTGGCATCATTAATAAAACGGATTTTCCCGCCGCATAAGCACGCCAAACCGAATCGAAATAAACCTGGGTTTTGCCACTGCCGGTTATTCCATCCAACAGATAAACTGAAAAGTCATCCAGCTTTATAGCATTAGCGGCGGATTGTTGCTCTGGGTTTAGTTTTACTTTTTTTGTATCAAAATAATTTATTATTTCAGATTTTAATTTTTTTATTTGTACGATGGTTGGTTTTAAAATTTCATTTTTAATCATTGTTCGAATAACGGCCAAACTTACATGTGCAATATTTTTAATGTCTGATATGCTCATCGATTCGTTGTCGTTACTGGTAAAAGCATCCGCAACCGCCTGTCTGGCAGCGGTCATTTTTGTCTTTTGATCAGGGATGAATGTGTACAGTTGTTCTGTTTTTGGCGGGGCAAAAGCTTCAGGTACGTTGATAATCAGTTTCAAAACCATACCAGGTTGCATCATGGTCCATTCGGACATTTTTTGAATCCAATCCAATGAAGATTGTGTAATATGAAATTGTAAAGGCACGGCGGGTTTAATTTTTTCAGGTGGCAATCCAGAGTCCCCGGCACCAATAATCAAACCAATTAATTTTCTGTTCATAACTGAAACACTGACAAAGGTTCCAACTTCAGCAGGCGCACTCAAACGATAATCATAACCATCGCCAACAGCAATAGGGATTAAAACCTTTACAATATCACCGTTGTAAAACATTTTCTAAATCCTGGTTTGTTGGTATGTGTCCGATTTCAATATCTGCATTAAATTGATGTTTGAACCAAGTTCTTTGACGTTTGGCATACTGATTTGTTCGCGTAATCCAGTTTTGAATCATTTCGGGTTTTGTAATTTCCTCATTAATAAATTTTGCGGCTTCGGATGCACCAATTGCGCGATTTAAATCCCATTTGGCTGCAATTGCAGCACGGGCTTCGTCCATTGCACCATTATCAATCATTATTGGGATACGTTTTGCAATTCTGGCGGTTAAAATATCTTTATGTGGATTTATTAAGATTTTCAAAGCTTTTGGGGCTATTTCTCCGCGACGGGGCAGGGATTGCCATTCTGATAATGGACGACCGGTTTCTAGAAAGACTTCCAGTGCGCGTGCCATCCGTTGTGGGTCAAAGCTGTCGAATTTTGGATCTGCATTTAATAATAGCTTTTTTGCAGCATCTGGATATTCACGAACCATGGCGCGTGCGCGATTACGATTGTCATCTGAAATTTCCGGAATTGGTGAAATGCCATTTAAAATAGCATTTATATAAAATCCCGTTCCGCCAACAAACACGATGGATTTACCAGCATCTATTGCCGCATTGTATTCTTCTCGTACCAGTTCCAAATATTCTGCAACACTGATTTGTTTTGTCAGGGGCAGCATGGAAAAAAGTTTATGTGGAACAATTTTATCCAACCCCTCGGGCAGGGGGCTGGCGCTGATATTTTCGATGCCTTTGTAAATTTGAACGCTGTCGCAATTTATTATAATGCCGTTTATTTCGCGCGCTAATGCGCACGCAAAATCAGATTTGCCACTGGCCGTCGGTCCAGCAATAATATAGCAAGAAGGCGTCATAGCTAAATTATAGGGGATTTATTCTTTACAATCAAGCCCATCAGTTGAAAAATCAACGCGTTGGGCAACTTTGTCAGCATGCTTTTTCATGCTGAAATAAAATAAAACTGCCAAATCACAAAACACCATGGCGTGTACATATTTATTCACGCATACCGCGACAATGGTCAGAATAAAAAACAAGGTTAAATTATTTCTGGAAAAAATGTATTCGCGGGTTAAGTTTTTAATATTTTCTGATTTTCTTTCAGCCTTTTGGAAATGAGCATAATCCTTCCATTGCATTTGAAATATTTTAGATAATGTAGACCGTTTTGCAAAAGATTTTTTATTTTTCAATACGCGCTCGATAACCAAGCTGGCTAATCTATCAATTACAATTCCAACTTCATATATAACTGCAATCGCTATTACACAAAAAGCAAAACTATCTTCATTAAATCCCAATAATTTATCACTATAACTCATGAGTTTTGGAAAAATAGTCACTATACCCGTGGAAAAAGCACACCGATAAAAAATATGTTTATCAAATTATAAAAAGGCAGTGACAAAATACCCATTAAGCTCTCTCTGATTTCATACTAGGAATAATATCAGAAAATCTAAATTTATTCAAGTCAGTTGCTGTTGCTTTTTAATTTATTTTAAGTCGTTTTAGTGATAAAATAGTGCAGTAAACCCAAGGAAAGAAATTATGAAAAAAATACGTGTAGCAATTAATGGTTTTGGACGCATTGGCCGTTTGGTTTTGCGTGCCGCAATTGAATCTGGTCGCAAAGATATAGAGTTTGTTGCGGTCAATGACTTGATGCCCGCCGAACAATCTGGATTTTTATTGGAATATGATTCTGTCCATGGAAAATTAGGAAAGCCAGTTAATGTCAGTGGAAATACAATTAAAGTTGCTGGGCAAAATATTAAAGTTTTTGCAGAAAGAGATCCTGCAAAATTGCCGTGGAAAAAATTAAATATAGATGTTGTTATGGAATGCACGGGTATATTTACCAGTGCTGATAAAGCAAAGGTTCATTTGGCCGCTGGTGCAAAACGCGTTTTGGTTTCTGCGCCAAGTGATGGCGCAGATGCAACAATTGTTTATGGCGTTAATGAAAAAACATTAAAGAAAAGCGCAAAAATAGTTTCTAATGGCAGTTGTACTACTAATTGTTTGGCACCAATTGCAAATATTTTAAATGAAAAATTCGGCATAGTTAATGGTTGGATGACAACGATTCATTCCTATACAGGGGATCAACAATTGTTGGATAAGAATCATCGTGATCCCAGACGTGCCCGTGCTGCAAATTTATCAATGATTCCAACCAGCACTGGTGCAGCCAAAGCGATTGGTTTGGTATTGCCAAAATTGGATGGCAAATTAAATGGTATGGCTGTTCGTGTCCCAACACCAGATGTTTCAGTTGTTGAATTGATTGTGAATTTGAAAAAAGCGGTCAAAGAATCAGAGGTAAACGCTGCGATGCTTGCCGCCAGCAAGGGGAAATTGGCCGGGATATTGGGCTTTAACCAAAAACCGTTGGTCAGTGTTGATTTTACTCATGATGCACACAGCAGTATTTTTGATTCAACCCAGACAAAAATGGTTGGAAATAAATTGCTGCATGTTACCAGTTGGTATGACAATGAATGGGGCTTTTCAAATCGAATGTGCGATGTCGCAGTCGTTATGGGAAAATTGCTTTAAATTAAATCGCCGCAAACGCGGCGATTTTTATTTATGAAAGAAAGGATTATTTTCTTTTAACCAGCCAATGGTTGTATGCATTCCATGCCCATGAATTACAATCGTGTCATCTGGTAAATTCATATTATAAATATTTGCAATGGATTCTTTTAATTGTTGTAAATTTCCACCTGGGAAATGATATGCGCCAATGCTTTCTTGGAACAGTGTATCGCCAACGATTAAAGTATTTTCAGGCTTAAAATAAAACGCCATCCCACCAGGGCTGTGGCCGGGACAATGAACAGCAGTTGCAAAAATACTGGGCAATATTTCAATTTCGCCGGGTCTGATTTTTGACGGTGGTGTTTTATCGATATCTAATGGTTCCATGCCTATTTGGGGCAAAATATAATTACACTGTTCTGCAATTTTATTATCGCTTGGGTGCAAAAACCATTTAACTTTTCCCATACCAGGAATCCCAGAAAAATGATCGTAATGACCGTGTGTGCAGTAAATAGAATGAAGTTCTAGCTCTCGCTCGTTCAACAATTTTATCCAATCTGTGCCGTGACCCCATGGATCAAATATAGCCACCAGTCCATCATTAGACACCAAAACAGAGTTAGTGTTTTCGGGTTCCATACGAACCATTTCGATTTTTGCAGGCATTATTTTTTGCTTTTCTTTGCACGACTGCCCAGAACAATTTTTTCAATTTCTTCGCGGGTTAATGTTTCATGCTTTAATAATTCTTCGGCCAGTTTTTTTACCAATGGTTTATTTTTAGTTAAAATTTTAAAGGCATCTTTATGTGCAGTATCCAACCAAGATTTTACTTCGGCATCGACCGCTTCGGCGGTTTTTTCAGATGCGTTTTCCAATGCGGTTCTAGAGCCAAATGGCAGAACCTGATTGATAGCAGGCAGACCAATTTTACTGGATAATCCAGCAACAGTGATTGAATGGCGTGCCATTCTGGTTGCTACTGCAATATCGCTTTCTGCGCCAGTTGTAATTTTGTCGCTGCCAAAGAAGATTTCTTCGGCTGTGCGTCCAGCCAAAAAGATTGAAATGTTTGCCCGGATTTCAGCCAGAGTCATTGAAACTTTGTCATCAATTGGCAAGTGTTGAACCATACCTAACGCACGCCCACGTGGAATAATAGTAGCCTTGTGAATTGGGTCGGTTAAATCACGATAATGTATTGCAACAAAAGCATGACCCGCTTCGTGATATGCGGCCAATTTGATATCTTGGGCGCGCATTTTACGATTCTTTTTTGGTCCCATTAATGTTTTATCACGCGCTTCTTCTAAATCGTCTTTCTCAATTTCTTTTTTATTTCTGCCGGCTGCATGCAGTGCCGCTTCGTTCAACAGGTTTTCCAAATCAGCCCCGGAAAATCCGGTTGTACCACGGGCAATATCTTGTAAATTAACATTTTTGGAAAGTTTAACTTTCTTTGCGTACAAATTCAAAATGTCTTTACGTCCCGATAAATCAGGCAGCTCGATATAAACCTGGCGATCAAAGCGTCCCGGGCGCAGCAATGCGCCATCCAGCATATCTGGGCGATTCGTTGCACCGATAACAATGATTCCATTTTCGTTTTGGAATCCATCCATTTCAATCAGTAATTGATTTAATGTTTGTTCACGGTCTTGATCGTTAAAGCTGTGTTGGCTGCGACGTTGTCCAATCGCATCAATTTCATCAATAAATAAAATACATGGTGCATTACGTTTTGCCATTTCAAAAAATTCTTTGATTTTCGCAACGCCCAGACCAACGATTATTCCGGCAAAGTCAGAACCAGATGCGGCAAAGAAAGGAACGTTTGCTTCGCCCGCAATCGCGCGTGCCAATAATGTTTTTCCAGTTCCAGGTTCGCCGGACAACAAAATTCCACGTGGAACACGAGCACCCAAATCTTGGAACTTTTTCGGATTTTTCAGAAAGTCTACAATTTCCATAACTTCTTTCTTTTCCGATTCGATACCTGCAACATCGGTAAACGAAGTCTTGGTTTTTCCCGTTGTAATTTTCGTTGGATTAAAAGAACTGGCACGGGGCATTCCACCACCACGAAATCCGCGTAAAATCCACCAGATAAAAATAACACCCATTAATATAGGCAACCATGTTCCTAGATAATCAATCCAAGATTTAGAGTCATCAATTTTTACAATTGCTCCCGATTCGGAAATTTTCGCTAATAATTCAGGATCATAAGCGATAGTGGCCGTATATTTTGTTCCATCTTTTAGTTCGCCAGTTGCGGTATTTTCACGAATATTCATTGTTGCAATATCGCTTTTGATAACATCAGAAAACGATAGAGTTTTTTCAGGCGTTGATTTATTTACAATACCATTTTGTGGTTGTTCAAATATAAATGCACGACCAACAACAAAAACCAATAAAAGTATAAAAATAAAAAGATAGGTCAGTGATCCATCACGTTTTTTCTTTTGAACTGCTTGTTTGGTCTGATTAAGTTTTTCTTTGAATGTTTCTTTGTTCATTTTTTGTTCCTGAAACTTGTTGATTCGCCAATTGGCGCAATAAGGATTTTATCCCCAAATCGTCTGATAATACAATTTGAAAGCGTTGAGATAGTATCATTAGAAAGTTTGTCTTGCAAGCGTTCAATTTCATTCAATCTAGGGGAATATTCCGCGCCAGACACGATTTTAATTAATTCGCCAATAAATTTAAGTTGTAATTCATCGGGCAAAGAAAACAGCGTTGTTGCAGAGAAAAATGCACGTTTCCCATCAAACTTAACATTAGATAATTGATGATTAACAATTTGTTCCAAAGCATCCCGTGCCCGTGATAAATTTTCCGTAGCCAATAAAATTCTGTCGTCAGAAATTCCCAACTTGGATTTTAATACATGTCTGTTTTTTCTGATTTTTACACGGGTAAAATTTTCGTCTTCGTTCATAGAATCTTTGAAATATTTGATTTTGTTCAAGTCACACCAATTTTCCAGTTCTGTCCTAAAAACATTTAATAATGGTCTGGCAATTATAATTCCATTACGTTCAGATTCGCTGCGAATGCCGGCCAGTCCATAAACTCCACTGCCACGTCCCAGGTTCATCAGAAAAGTTTCAATTTGATCATCTGCTTGATGCGCAGTCATTAAAACACTGACATTATTTTTACGACACCAATTAATCATAAGTTCATAACGCGCGTTCCTGGCGGCGGCTTCGATACCGGTTTTTGGTTTCTTTCCCGTCCATTCCAAGATTTCGCATTTCATCCCCAGATTTTTTGCAGCGGATTTAACGTATTCTGCCTCGATTTCGCTTTCTGGACGTAATTTGTGATTTACGTGCAAAATAACAGCCGCCAAGCCGGACGCTGCATACCAATTCATCAAAGCTACAGAATCGACCCCACCACTGATTGCCAGTGCAACTGGGGTATCTTTATACTTTTGAATAAAATCAAGAAACTTAGGATTCATAATTTTTGTATTTTATGCTATAATTGGCTAAAATAAAGGAAAAAATTATGAAATCAATAGCTGTATATTGTGGGCATCAATTTGGTACAGATCCAGAATTTGCAAAAGATGCAAAAAAGCTTGGCGAATTACTGGCCAGAAATAAAATCCGTTTGGTTTTTGGTGGTGGTGACGTTGGTTTGATGGGGACAGTTGCAACCGCAGCGCTTGATAATGGAGGCGAAGTTTTTGGTGTTTCAACTCATCATGTTATTGCCAAGCAAGAGCCAGCCCATGAAGGCGTAAAAATGGAAATAGTTGATGGTGTGAACGAGCGCAAGCAGCGTATGTATGAATTATCAGATGCTTTTTGCATATTGCCGGGGGGGATGGGAACTTTGAACGAGCTGACAGATGTTTTAACTATGCAGCAAATAGGCGAATCAAAAAAGCCGATATATTTTTTAAATACTTCAAATTACTGGGATTTTTTCGGTGGAGTTTTTATGCATATGCAAGATGCGGGTTTCATAGCAGATATGAATGATTATAATATTAAAATTTGTTATACTCCCGAAGAATTGATAGAGCTGATAACTGCAGATGAACAGTGAACTGGAATCTTTTATTAACTATTTATTGAATACAAAAAAGTATTCCAATCATACCGCGACTGCTTATCAATCTGATATAGAAGATTTTATAAAATTTTATGGTGCATACTGCGGCAATTCAATTCTGATTAAGGATTTTTCTAAAACAGATTCTTTGGGATTTCGCGCTTGGTTGGCGGATCGGGTTAAACGTGGGTTATCGTCAAAATCAACCGCACGTGCTTTGTCTTCGCTGCGCAGTTTTTATAAATTTTTGGATCGTGAATTTGGGGTAAGAAATACCGCCATAGGATTAATTTCTTCGCCAAAAATTCCAAGAAAATTATCCAAAGCGATTGACCCCACAGACGTTGAAAATATGTCTGATGCAATTCATGAAATAGATGATGATCCATGGATAGCCGCACGTGATTGGGCACTGGTTGTCTTGATTTTTGGGTGTGGACTTCGTATTTCCGAGGCTTTGTCCATTACCACCAGTGATATTTCTGGCAGACCCCAAGTTTTAAGAGTTCTGGGCAAAGGGGGGAAAGAACGCTTGGTCCCGGTTTTGCCCGTGGTATGGGATGCGATGGATAAATATTTACAATTATGTCCGTATGGCAAACAGGGTAATTTATTTAAAAGTGTTCGTGGTTTACCAATGTCGCCACGTATGGCGGAAAAACAAATTGAAAAAATTCGTAATTATCTGCAATTGCCAGATTATGTTACACCACATGCTTTGCGACATACCTTTGCAACAGCTTTATTGGCGGATGGGGTTGACTTGCGATCGCTGCAAGAGTTATTAGGGCATTCTTCTTTATCAACAACACAGCTTTATACCAAAGTTGATATGTCGCAAATATCTGCGATTTACAATCGCGCACATCCCCGTGCAAAGAAATAAAAAAAGACTTGCGATTTTTTAGAAACAGATTAATCTATGTTGATAGATTGTTTTTTTGGGGGTGTTATATGTCAAAATATACTATATATTTTACCAGTTTTTCTATTTATAACTATTTTTCCCGCGTGTGCAGATTGGTGCCAGACTACAGGTGGAGGTGTAAAAGAATGTGGGGCAACAATCCCCAGTTCTTGGACTGAATGTGGAACTTTTGGTGGGGGAACAGTATGGTGTTGGCCACAAACCAAGGCAAGTGGCAGTAGCAATTCAAAATCTACAACAAATACTTTGATTGCTGTTGGCGCAGGTATCGCCTTTGTAACAATTATGTGGTATATTTTTAAAACCCC
This sequence comes from Alphaproteobacteria bacterium, assembly GCA_041673665.1. Taxonomy (GTDB): domain Bacteria; phylum Pseudomonadota; class Alphaproteobacteria; order Rs-D84; family Rs-D84; genus WRCA01. The sequence goes on from JBAYXF010000006.1 coordinate 17,848, forward strand.
GGCATCCAAAGATAACCCAGGCCAAGTAAAACTGGTGGCATTTTAATAAATTATTAGTAACGTAGAATTTAAATTATAAATAAGAGTATAAAAATGATAATAAGAAAAAAACAGCATATTAACATATTCAAAATATTTTGTTTTTTTCTATTTATAATTATTATTTTTCCCACTTATGCGGATTGGTGTCAAAAATCTGACAAGAATATAGTTCTATGTGAAAATAAAACTATTCCAAATAGTTGGATTTCTTGCGGAAACTTTAATAATGACTCTATATGGTGTGATTCAACTAAAACTGAAAAATCAAATATCAAGGATAATAAAATAAAATCACAGCGCAAGGTTTATGCTGGGATTTCTATGGGGCATATTATTTCTGTTAATGGTGATATAATGGCTGAATATAAAAATCAGCCAGGTTCCTCGGTTTTACCAGTTTTATTCCAGCAATCAGAATTTCAAATCAAGACAAGGAGTGTGCCAATTCAACTTTCTTTTGGTGCAAAAGTTACAGATAATCTGCGTTTTGAGGTTTCTTATATGCGGTATTCTGGGATTTCTATATCAGGATTGATAAAAACAATTACTGGCGTAGGGGAACATTTCTCGTTTCATTCAAATGGTGGTGATATTTCAGGGAACACAACTATGTTAAATGCTTATTATAATTTAGACCGCTTTACTGGACGCATAATAGGTAAAAAAATATCCCCATATATCGGAGCAGGGATTGGTTTGGGAACAAATAAAATTTCTGATTATGAGGTTTTTGATTCGGGACATTATTCTTTAGATGCTGGGGATACAGGCTCATCTAATATTCATGTGCTTCATTCTGGTGGAACAACGACAAACAATTTTGTTTATATGATTGAAACTGGTGGAACTGCAAAGTTAAACGATAGATTTTTAGCGGATATTTTTGTTCGTTGGAATTATTTAGGAAGTGTTAAAACAGATGGCGATGTATTATTAACTCAAACTGTATGGGTTGGTGGTGCGCCAGACCATGACGAAACACTTAATTACAAAAATTGGGGTGAAAGCGGGACATTGAGCTTTTTTGACATTGGGGCAAGACTTAGATTTTTGTTCTAATAGGATAATAAAAAACCGGCGAAAGCCGGTTTTTTTATTTTTCTGATTTTTTGATGTCTACCAATTTAACCTTGAATACAACATCTTTGCCAGCCAGACCTGGAACGTATTGGTCTGGGAATTTAATTGTTATATCGCGTTCTTCGCCTTTTTTCATACCAATTAATTGATCTTCGAATCCTGGAACAAATTGACCGCTGCCCAGTTTTAATGGGAAGTTTTCAGCAGTTCCACCAGCAAATTGTTCGCCGTTTAAAAAGCCAGAAAAATTGATTACGACCAAGTCTCCTTTCTTTGCGCCACTGTCACAAGCGGCTATAAAAATTGTACATGCCATTAAAATTGCGCCAAATAATTTTTTCATGTTTTATCCTTTTTGTTTATGGTTATTTATTATTATAAATGCATTTAAATCCGTATTCTCGCATATTTGTGCCATCATCTTGAGTTTTAAAATCGAAATATGGGGTTGGGCGCAGAACGTCGAACGAAGGATTATCATATACGATCATAAATGATTTAGAGTTTCGTCCGCATACACGTTTCATTTCAAATTCCGCTACTTTATTTAATATACTGCGTATATCGCCGTCAATATCCATCCCATTAGCATTTTGAACCAAACGAAGCCGCATTTCACGCAAGTCATATGAATCTAATAAAACTTCGACCCTGACCATAGTACCATGATATTCTTGCCATGTTGTTTCTTTACGCGGAGTATTCCATTTAGCGTCTTTATCTGCTTTTTCTTCCTCTATTTTTGGACGATTAGAATCTATATTTGCGTATTGATTACCTGATTCCATAAACTGGGCCGAGCGTTCATTATAATATGGTGCGGTATCGCCACCTTGCTCGATATCCTGAGTATTATAAATAGGCATTTCGGTTGAGGCAGTATTAATATTACAACCCCCCAGCAAAAGCATAAGACATAAATTATAAGGAATATATTTTTTCATATTACGTTCTCTTTGTTTAATTCTAGCAAATTATGTTTTTTGATTCAAGCGGCGATTTATGATAAAATATAAAGTATGGCAGATATTGTTTTAGAATCTTTAATTAAACCTTTGGCAGAGTTTTTTACTCCGTCCTTTGTGGAAGAAATTGCTATTAATCACGAAGGAGAGGTTTGGATGCGTCTTCATGGTGCAAAGGTTCCATGGGTTGCATATCAATCTGAAAAATTAACGAAACAATATTTGTTGGATTTAATTCATACAGTGGCAAATGTTTACGAACGTCCGTTTGATCCAATTCGTGGTATGCCCGTTGTTTATGCTACTTTACCTGGCAATCATCGTTTTTCTGCGATTGCTGGACCAAATGTTATGTATGATGATCGTGATGTTACGGGCGGAATAGCGTTGAATATTCGCGGTGGTGGTGTTTCCGATGTGGATTTTTCAAACTATCATTTAAAGCATGGTCAAAAATTAATGCAGATAAAACCACGTGGCAAAAATAAGCCAGACGATCCATACGATAGATTGATGGCCGCAATTAATGATGGCAGCCCGATTTTAATTTCTGGTGCAACCAGTACCGGTAAGACTACATTTTTAAATCATATTTTGACTTTGATTGATCAAAATGCACGTGTTATAACCGTTGAAGATGCCCGTGAAATCAAAGCTCCACAAAAAAATCGAGTTCATTTTGTTTTATCCAGAACAGAACAAAATAATAAATTTGATTACGCTAGATTATTGGATTTGGTTGTTCGTATGACACCAGATGTAATTATTGGTGGTGAAATTTCTACGGATAATGCTTCTGTGTTATGGGAAATGTTGGGAACAGGGCATGATCATTTTTATACAACAATTCATGCCGAATCGGCCGAGGCCGCATACGCGGCATTTGCAGATAGAATTTTGCACACTCAACCTGCATATGATCGCAGTGAATTGATGGAAGAAATGAAACATAAGTTGCGTGTGGTACAATTAACCCGTGATGGGGATTTGCGCGCTGTTACCGAAGTCGTATAAAAAAACGCCGCAATTTGCGGCGGTTTAATTAGAAAATTATTTGCCCACGAATATTAGCATTGCGCGGAATTGGTCCAAAAGACGAATCTTCTGAAACATATATATTCCCATTTACTGTGAAATTTCCACAAAAGTTCAAAGCATTTATATTACGAACAATTAAGTTGCCATTTACTTTGACGCCACAGGGCAGGGTAAATCCACGCATATTTTGTATAATTAAATTACCATTGATATATGTTTGGTTTTTTAAACGTTTGCTAATTCTTTTCCCATCAACAACTACGTCCCCGTTGACCTTTATATATTCTGATTCTATAAAGACTGGTCTGCGAGTGGGCGTTTTTAATGGTAATATAATAATTGTTTCTTCTTCTTCAATTAAAACATCTTCTGGTTGTTCCTCGATTTGTTTTGGATGACTTTTTATAACAACATCAGGAACAGTATCGGTGATAATTTGAACATTATTTTTTGGTAATGTTGTGATTATTTCTGGTTGTTTGCCAGTACGAGTTTTGTTTCTATCGCATTTTGGCCCCAATAGTTGCCCGATTAAAAAAGAAAACAAAATAATTATAAATAACATCAGTGTTAAATTACAAAGACCGTTCAAGTCAATACCGCAAATCCAATTCCATACATCGCGTGGCATACGAACGAATAACCAACGTAAAGAGCGTATTGCCCACCCGGGACGATCAGCAATTGTTTTAATATTTGTATTTTTCGCAGCGACTGAAAATCCCGCTGTTTTATTAATAGCAGTAGCCTTGGTTTTTTTTGCCGTGGTTTTCTTAGCCATAATAATATCCTTTGTTTTGATAATATTATAGCCCTAATATATAGTTTGTCAAGTATAATGTAAATATAAAATAATTAGCCAAATTATAAAAAATTTAATTTGTATTTAAAATAAAACCCGCCGTTTGGCGGGTGTTTTATAAAGTTTATTTATTTAAGTAAATAATAAATTGTGTCGGATCAGAAGAATCCAGGGATGAAACCATATCTGACTGACATGTTGGAACACAAATCCCACCAACACGAGAGTTTGCTTGAACAGTCTTTTTTACACCATTCAAAGTAACTGTAATAGTTGTTTTTTCATCACATGGGGCTACTTCGACTAGATTCCCATTGGCATCTGTAATAGTGGAAGTGCTAGTACCTTTTACTACACATGTATTGGTATCTGTCGAGCTGGCAACAAATCCATCAGCGCATTTCCATTTCCAGCATCCACTGGCAGAAACAAATGTGATCTTTTTATGTTCTCCAGCAAAACTGGCTTCGGTAAATCCTGGGCAAAACTTTTTATTTTCTCTTATCCATTTATTGATAATGGCTTTTGTATCGCATCTGGCGGCAGAATAGTCGCTTGAAATACCAACATAAGTTCCATTAGGATATGCATAAGATGCTTTTTGGGCCTCTTTCTTTTTCTTGGTGATACCACCATTTAATTTACAGTTACATAAAGCTTCTTGACCAGTAACTTGGGTATCGCCCTCGGCCGTTTTGTTATATACGCTTGGAGCATATGTACTTACTATTTTTCCCTTGGACGCACATATCCCATCTGATGGTTTATAACCACTTTTTGTTGTTTCTGCCGCATAATTATCGGAAATTCCAAGTGCAAAGAACAAAAATCCGAAAATAATAACGTGAAATATTTTATTTTTTAATTTCATTTTATTTCATCCTTGTTTTATTTCGATGGTAATACTGCAGCGTCAAGGCATTTGATATCTTTGCCTGCGGCTTTGTCAGCAGCTATTTTTTCTTCAACCAAAGTCATTGCATTCTTTTTTAATGAATCTAACTTAGTATTATAATTTTTCTGTGCAGCTTCTAATCCATAGGTAATAATTGCAGGAATGTAATTATCCAATAGATTTGGGAAGCGACCACTGGTTTTTTCTCCGTCGGTTCCGGTTACTTGGGATATATTACGGCCCTCTACACATGCTTGGATTTGATTATCTGTGGTAAGCATGGATATAATATGATTTATTTTGGCTGCAACATTTTGTAATCCCTGGTTGGACGCGGTTTGAGATTCCCCAGCCATCGTTCCAGCAACGACAGATTTACCATCAGGACTGGTTGTTAATTTGCTGAAATCTAAAAGACCAGTAACAACAACTTTGTTTGGATTAAGTGCATCATAGGCCAAGCTTTCTGAACCAAATGTTTCATCACTAAACGAAACTGAACAATCTACACCATCACCACAAAGCGCAGTCATTTTTTCATCTACAGCCGCTTGGCATGTGGTTAATAAATTATTATCTATGTTTAACATTATTCCAGAGATTACGTCCAGCTTGTAATCTTCATCATATGGTTTACAAGCAACAAGCTTATCTTCGGGACACAGTGAAAGTATTGCGTCAAAATCCAATCCCCAGCATTGTGCGTAATCTTCGCCGCAACGATCTTCGGATTGCAAACATGATTTAACTTCTTTAGTACATGAATCAACACGCATAGATAAAAGCTTTGATACAACATAATTCCATATTGTAGATTTTGTTGCTTCTTCTTCGGATGCTGTTGAGATTCCACATTCATTCAATTGTACTTTACAGACATCCAGCATTGCCTCTGGTTGTGATATACACATGTCAAAGCTGCCTTCTTGATCATTTGGATCTATTGTATCCATACATCCTTTTCTGAAACATTCGGATATATTCCCTATACAATTGGTACGACGATCTGCCTCTGCCAATAATTCTGCAGATTTAAGTGATGGTGCGATTTCACGTACAAATGCATTCCATACGGCATCTTTATCTTTGCTTACAGCATTAACGCAGTTGTTAGTTACTGATTCACACAAAGGTCTTTTGGATAACAATGCATCATAAGTACTGGCAGCAATTTGGATTTTTGTTGCACTGCCTGTTATGTTATATGTTTTTGGTTTAGAGCGGGAAACAACACTGCTGCTTTTTGCATTCTCTGCGGCAACTATACCAACACATCCGGTCCAGTCATTGCCACATGCCCCCCTGGCTTCGTCCTGCATACATCTGCGCATTTCGATTACGCATTGTCCCAAATCCCACTTATTTGCGTTTTCATAAGATTCCAAAGCGGCATTACGTAATGCTTGTTCTGCAACTTGCACTTTCTTTGCAGATTCGTTTTTCATTTTCTTCAAATAATTTTCATAGCTGCGACAGTCAGATTGTATTGTTTGAGCATACATCATTTGTAACATACGAATGTCTTTTGAACATTCTGGCATTTGTTGAACACAAATGTTGCGAGATGCGTTATGTAAATTATCCCCAGTTTTGTTCTGGATTAAACTTAAGTCTGCATTTTCAACAGTTGCAGTTTCATCATCAAATCCAAAAGTTGGTTCTGTGTCAAAAATACTTAAATCCAACGAAGCTCTGCTTTTTGTTTTTTCGGTCTGAGATGAAGACGAAGAATTTGATGAAAATTCTTTTGCTGCATCTTTTGCAGTATTTAAAACATAGTCTGCTTTGTCGCCAGTTCCCAACCCAATTTTTTCAACACCTGTTGTGGCCATGTTTCTTGTTTGTGCATCTAATTTTTCTATTTCTACTAAAACATTATCCAGGTCTGCTTTTTTATCACTGCACCCGCAACGTCCACCGTTATCATTTTCCAACATACAGAAACTGTCCATGCAACCATAGTATTTAGTTTTGCATTCGTCATTTACAGTAGTATTAGTAGTTGCAGCGGAAACGCCGACACCAGTTTGAACAACGTTTTGTTTTGTCCCGGCACGCGCAGCAATAACAGCAGAAACTTTATTATTAATAGTGTTAATAGCGTTAGAACTTCCAGCGCGCGCAGATACAGTTTGATTAATAGAGGGATCAGATTTAATAGGGGCACTAGATTTAAGTTGAGGATTAGTAGAAGCGATACTGCGTCTTGATGCTGCTTCAACGTTACCCGATTGTCCCAACACTAGAAAACTGGTTGTAATTAGCAAAAAAATTTTTTTCATTTGTTAAATACCTTTTATGACTTATAAATATCTTATCAGAAAATTTATATTAAATGAAATCAAATATATTAAAAAAACGTTTTTTTTATTATTTTTCCCAATCTGTACTTATATTTGTTTCTGCCAACAAAGGTACAGATAAATGTGCAACGTTTTCCATGGTTGTTTTTACTTGGTCTGCAAAACTTAATGATTCCGCGATGTCGCATTCACAAACAATTTCATCATGAACCTGCATAATCATTTTTGCAGAAGAAGATTTTAACTCGGAAATTTTTATCATTGCTAATCGCATCAGGTCTGCTTCGAACCCTTGGATTGGGGCATTAATTGCGGCCCGCATTGCGTACGCGCGTAATCTTGGATTTCGAACTTCGGGTAATTCTATGCGGCGACCCCATGGGGTATAAACACATTCATTATCCAATGCAAATTGTTTTGTTCTATCAAAATAATTTTTTATTTCTGGTAATCCTGATAAATAAGAATCAATTATATTTTGCGCTTCTGTTCTGGAAATATTTAATTGGTTTGCCAGACCAAATGCAGAAATTCCATAAATAATTGAAAAGTTTAATGTCTTTGCTTTGCTTCGTAAATCTTTAGGTATTGGTTCGCTGTCTGGAATTTTGAAAACAGTTCGTGCGGTTTTGGAATGAATGTCTTCGCCAAGAGCAAAAGTTTCTTTGAATGATTTTATATCTGCGACATCTGCCAGTAATCGTAATTGAATCTGAGAATAATCAGTGGATATTAAAACACGACCAGATGGCGCAACAAAACATTTTCTGATTTCTTCGCCCAGTTTGGTTTTAATAGGAATGTTTTGCAGGTTTGGATCACGTGAAGATAGTCGTCCAGTGTTTGTGCTGGTTTGTAAATAAGTTGTATGAATCCGTCCATCCGCCGCAATTTGATGCGGTAACGCGTCTGTGTAAGTTCCGGCCAGTTTTGATAATGATCGCCATTCCAGAATTTTATCCGCTATTGGGTGTTCCAGTTCTGCCAATGTGTCCGCATCTGTGGATTTATGCAATGGTAATCCCATTTCTTCGTATAACACGGTTGCTAATTGTTGTGGACTGGCGATATTAAATTCATGCCCAGCCATATGCCAAATCTGTTTTTCTAATTCGTTCATATCTTTATGAAACATCTCAGATAATGCCCCTAGGCGGGATTGATTTGCCATAACGCCCGTACGTTCCATATTTAATAGAACCTTTAACAATGGCAGATCGCAATTTTCATAAAGCTTTTTTAATTTCTCGTTTTTATTTAATTTTTCAAGAAAGATTTCATACAGACCAAAACAAACCCAAGAATCTTCGGCTGCATATGGTGCGGCAATTTCAACAGGCAAAGTTTCAAAGTGCATATCTTTGGATTTTGTTTTTTCCGGGAACAGGGATGAAAATTTTATATTTTCATGATCCAGATAAATTTTCGCCAGTTCATCCAGATTGTGTGCGTGAGCTGTTCCATGTAAAACATAAGATAACAACATTGTGTCATCAATTGGTGCAATCTGATTTGTATCCCAACCTTCGTTAGATAAAATATGCAAATCATATTTTAAGTTATGCCCAACTTTTATTATGTTTGGGTTTGTTAAAATCGGCCATAATTTTTGTTGAACTGTTTCAATTGAAATTTGTGAAAAAGATGAACTTTTAATTTCTGTGCCAAATAAATCATTTTGTTTTTCTGTATGTCTGATCGGAATATAAGCGCCAGATTTAGAATTAGTTGCCAAAGAAATTCCAACAATCTTATCCACCATCTGATTTAATCCGGTTGTTTCGGTATCAATTGCTAAAACATCATTTACACCAGATAGAAATTTATCCAGTTCTTGTTCGGTCGTAATAATTGTTGTTTGTTTTGGATTTGTTTGAAGTGATTCTTTTTTAACAACTTGATCTGCAAACAGCTTGTTTGCTTTGGTTTTCAAAGAATTACTTTCCAGTTTTGTTTCTGTAAATTCTAAGAATTTTGGTAAATCAAATTTGAATTTTTCATTTTTTAATTCTGGTAATTCTATATCAGTTTTTAAAGTAACCAGTTGACGTGAAATATATGCTTGATCTTTATAATCTTTTAATAAATTACGAATGCGTTCGTTTTTTACGTCGTCCAGATTTTCATATAATTTATCCAAACTGTTAAACTTGTTAATCAACTCGGCCGCTTTTTTAGGGCCAATTCCTGGAACCCCTGGGACATTATCACTGGAATCGCCCATCAATGATTGAACATCAATAACTTGGTCTGGGCGAACACCAAATTTTTCCAGAACATGGGCTTCGTGAATTTCGATTGATTTCATTCCATCATATAAAAAAGAGCAGGGTGATACCAATTGCATTAAGTCTTTATCGCTTGTGACAATTCTGGTTTTTCCGGTATCACATTCACGCGCGGCAAGCGTTGCGATTACGTCATCAGCTTCGACCCCCATAATTGCCAATACGGGCATTCCCATTGCTCGTGCGGCCTCGTGAGTTAATTCTATTTGAGCAATTAAATCTTCGGGGGGCTCCCCACGATTAGCCTTATATTCGGGATAAATATCATTGCGGAAATTTTTTCGTGCGGCATCAAAAACACAAAAAAATCTGTCTTCGGGGTTTGTGTTTGCAAGCAGTGGTAATACCATATTGCAAAAACCATATACGGCGTTCACAGGCGTTCCATCGCTGCGCGTCAGACGCCCGTGCACGCCGTAATATGCACGAAATAATAAAGAATTTCCGTCAATTAATGTCAGCATTAAAACTGGTATCTAAGCTTCAAGCGACCTTCGTAATGCAATGCATCCAAATTATCTTCGTATACATCTGGCATATAAATTGCGCGACCTTCGACGTCAATTTTCATAGCAGTTGCAGGGACTGCGAAAGTTAATCCAATCATACCCTGGGCAGCCCAATTTTCATTTACATCAACACCGAAATCTTTGAAAGATCCGCCGTATTGCATACCACCGCCGAAACCGATATAAGGGGTTATGATTGGCATTGGTAATAATTTGAATAACACGTTACCCATGGTCATATTTGTTTTAAGAACATCAGTATCAACATGATTGTATTCTATTTCCAAACGAATAACTGGGATATCAATACCCATAACTGCACCATAAGATACTGCAGATTTAGTGAAATCATCAACAACAGCAGCCATTGGGCCGTCAACTATATAACGTTCACTTCCCATACCGCCAGTTGCGCCGATATAAAGATCAAGTATAGATGCCTGGGCCCCGCCAAAGCATAACATAGTGCATAATGCTGGTACGATTGATTTTTTTAAGTTCATATTTTTCTCCTTTGATGGTATTATTATAATAGAATAAAGACAGTAAGATATGCAAGAGAATAAACCTATATTGATAGTTGGTCTGGGAAATCCTGGTTCTACTTATTTACGTACACGCCATAATGTTGGTTTCATGGCGGTGGATGCGCTGGCTGGTAAAGATGCAGTTTGGAAAAAAGAAAAAAATGCGCTTACGACTAAATCTGAAAATATGATTTTCGCCAAACCACAAACTTTTATGAATTTATCGGGGTTGGCGGTTCAAGCATTGATGACTTTTTATAAAATTCCGCTTGAAAATATGGTTGTAGTTCATGATGACGTGGATTTAAAACTGGGTGATATTCGTGAAAAAATTGGCGGTGGCAGTGCGGGGCACAATGGAATTAAAAGCATAGATGCAGCTGTTGGACCAGATTATCATCGTATCAGAATTGGTGTGGGTCGAGGTGCGCAACCAATTGATACAGCTGATTGGGTTTTGGGGCGTTTTTCATCGGACGAGCAAGAAATAATCAATAATACAATAAAAAGAATAACAGATAACTTTTGCTTTTAACTTTTTCTCTTTTGTGATAAAATCTTTTAATAGAGAGAATATGAAAAACCCAACAGTCTTTTTTTGCTCTTTGCTCTTTGCTCTTTGCCCTTTATGCGAAGTATCTGCTGCATGCGTGCAACAAAACTTTAATCAATGTTTGGATTCTGCCTGCGCTGTTAATATTGGAATTAATCCAGCCGCGCGTTGTCAATTGTGTGGAACATCCGATGCTGGAACTGAAACCAGTGGTATGACATCATTAACTTTGGGAATGGCGGCAAAAAATACTTTGACCGCAAAGGAATTAAAATCAGCACCCACCGGCCCCGCCGAAAGATACGCATGGGCAATACAAGAATGCTCGAAAAAAATTGATGGATGTACGACTGATAATACGGGCGAGTATGATAAATTAATTGAACAATCTTGTCGTGCGGCCAGTATAGAAATTCAGATGTCCAGTGCTCAAACAGTGTCAAACACAAAGAAAGATCAGACAACATGTGAATCTGCGATAAATGCTTGTTTATTGGGGGATAAAAAATGTGGTGCGGATTTTTCTGCTTGTCGTGAAGACAATGATTTTAATCGTATTTTTTCCGAATGCAGTGTTGATGCAACGGGATGTTCCCAGTTTACAAATGCTATTCGTGATACTAATAAAGCAGCGCGTGATACAGCTATAAAAAATTCTGCTGCCAGCATAGCAAAAATAGTTGCGGGATATAAAACTGCGCGCGAAACGAAACTGGCCACGGCCCAGGCAGATTGCAAAGATAACGCTGCGTATAATACATGTGTTGAAAATGTGTGCGCTGAAAATATGAAGAATGGTTGTGGGGCGGAACATCCAAATGAAACATCAATGGCAAAACAATTGTGTAAGTTTCAAAGTATTGCTTGCGAGAGGTTAAAATAAAAAGAATGAAGAAAATTATTTTTTACTCTTTATTATCTTTTGTATTTGCTGGTGTTGCAAGTGCTGCTGATGTTGTTTCGCGTACAACAACCGTGACGACCAAGTCCGCATCCAGATCTCGTCCTACGACTACTGCGACTTCGGCTCGTGCATCAACAACCGCTGTTGCAGAACCAATTATTGCCGAAGTTGTTACCGAAGAACAGGTTACTACTACCGAAGAATCTACAGAAGAAACACCAACCATAGATTCCGAAAAAACCAGTAAATTTTCTGCGGCGTTAAATGGTCAGTCTGTTGAAACCAGTGGATCATCAGATTTAAAAGATTTAATAAAAAAACAACGTTCGGCTGATGAATCTTCAACTACTGTATCTTCGGCTGTTGTCCGCAAAATAGCGGCTGCCAGCAGCAACAGAAATTCTTGCGATGAAAGTTTACGTTCATGTATGAAAGAAAAGTGTGGGGATAATTTTAAAAATTGTGCGCTGGATACAGATTTATTGTGGGGTGAAAAAATAGAATCTTGTCGCATTGCTTCGAAATGTACGGGCACGGAATATGCTGCTTTTGCACCAGAAATCAAGGCTGATCGTGATTCATATCAATTACTTGGTAATTTTGTAGAAGTTCAAACATGTGGCTCAGAATATAACGAATGTTTGGTTTCCGGATGCGGTACACAATTAAATGGATGCTTAAATAAAGCGACCGGTGATAAAATAATTTCTGATTGTTCCAAGATTGCTGAAAAATGCAGAACAGCAGATTCTGGATTGGCGGCACGTGCGATGGATGTTTTGGGAACCATGCGTCAAGATGTGGAAAAGCAAGTTCCAATAGACGAAAAAGAGCTTTACACATTACGTGATAAAATGGAATCGCAATGCAAAAGTTTGGGTGCGATGTTTGATACTCGTACAATGAGTTGTGTTTTTTCAGTTGAATTTTGGCTTGCGGGTAATGGTAATCCGTATGCCAGCAAAAAATTGTATGCCGGAAAAACATTTGATTGTACCCAAGAATGGTTTGGTGTTGATGTAACAACTTATAAAGAAGATGCTGCGCGTTTAACCCGTGAACAAAAAGCCGCGACCAGTGCGCTGATGGGTGCTGGCGTTGGGACAGCAGCAGGTGTTGGCTTAAATAAAATTACACCATCAATCGGCGCTGGTACAAGTGGGGCAGGCAAATAAAATGAAAAAAATATTTTTAATTTTATTAGGAATTAGTTTTTCTTCCTCTGCTTTTGCTACGGGTCCTTATGAACCACAGGATAGTATTATAAATGATGTTATTTCTGATAAATCGGATTTAAATGTAACTGAAAATACAGAACAATCTGTGGATAAAAAAGAAACTTCTGATAAAAAAACAGTGGGAGAGGTTGCCAGCGATTTAGGAACTGGCATAAAATCTGGATTTACCAAAGCAGTAGATGCGGTTGGTTTATCCAAAGAAGATATTGATGAACGTAAAGCTGCGCGAGAAGTAAAGAAAGCAAATAAATTGGCTAATGAAAACAATGAAGATGATGAAAATAAAGAAACCGAAGAGTTTGATGCCCCTGATGTAGAAAATAATTCAAATATAGAAAGTAATGTAAAAAAAGCTGCAGACAAAAGTGATCAAAGCGTTATGAGCAAGGTTGTAGGCAGTGTTTCGACCGCCGCTATGGGTATTGGTGGTATGGAGTTGGCCCAGGGTTTGTCTGAACAAAAATCTGATAAAGCTGCAACTGCTGAAATGCAAAATTATTTATCAAACCTTTATTGTACATACTCAGATAAACAAGTTAAGTATGGCGTAACAGATGTAAAGATAGATGATGGTAATAATTTGGATTTGTTGCGCGAAGAATTTTTAACCAAGGCTGCTACATTAAAATATACAAAAGAACAATTGGGGCTGAAGGCCGGACTGGAATCCGAGGTAGTATTTGATGATGCTGCAACCGCTTTGTATAACAATCAGGGAACCAGCCGTGGTAACAGTAAATTTGGAAGACTCAGCGAAGCGATAATGGATGAATCAGGAAGTGATGCCCAGATAATTGCAGCGCAACAAGAAAAAAGTAAGAACCGTGTAACTGGCGGCGCTATTGCGGTTGTTGGCGGCGTAGCAGCATCAATTGGTGGAAATGCACTTATAAATAAAGTTGGCACAAAGAATAAAAATAACAAGATTAAAGAAGAATACCAAAAAGATAAAGAAGATGAATTATCGGATTCAACTAAAAATAATTCTAGTGAAGTTACTGAAATAAATAAATTTGATACTGAAGAAGAATGTAAAACAAAAACTGGGAAAAATTGCTTCTTTAC
>JBAYXF010000007.1:0-28482 GCA_041673665.1 Alphaproteobacteria bacterium
TTTTCTATATCTTAATGCATTGTTTTACATTATATAATAAATATAAACTTATTAAAATATTTTTTATATACCGCTTGGAAGCAAAATCCCCGCCCCCATACAACTTGGATCATAACATTCACATCTGCCAACTGACAGACTGGCACTGGGTGGTGTCGTTCCGGGCCTTGCTATTGTTATTGACTTGTTTTTAACTGTATAATTTTTTATTTTATTTTTATTTACTGTGCTAATTTTATTATTTTTTGCTGTCGCGGGCAAAACCGCCGCGTGTGTAAGAGTAGCCTCTGCTGATACTTTCGCAGCCCCAGCTACAAACTTATATCCTGTATTACATTTGCAGTATTTTGCTACACATCCTTCTAGTGTGCCATCCGCACTTTGGGCGGGGCAAGTAGCATATCCAACCCAACTAGAATTAGTTGCGCATTGTGACCGACATGTACCTTGGTCCGTAGAAAGAACATCTGGACTGGTTGCAGCATTGTAATTATGCGGAATACTGTAATAACTTGTCGAGCATTTACAATATGGCAATTGTGGATCCGTAGCGCCACTAAGAGAATCATCTCTTCCTATGCACCCCCCAACAGTTGGCGGAGAAGTACTTATTACATCTTCGGAACTGTCACATATAGATGTATTTATAGCTGCACCTGCCGGGCAAGTTATTGTTTCACAAGTACAAGTAGAATTTCCATTACAAGAATCTGGGGCAATACTGTTCGCCGGACAACATTGTTTTACCCCATTGCCATCCAACCATGCATCACCTTGGAATATACAATACGGTTTTATACAAGATCCCCAATAATCAGATGCGGCTACAAATTTTATATACAGTTCTATATTTGATTTTCTGCCATTAGCCATCCATTCCCCTGAATATATTGCACATTCGGTTTCTAACATTGATTGCATTTCACTTAAAACAATATCAAATATAGTATTAACATCTTCCATTACTTCTGATGGTAATGCTTCGTCTGTTGAATAATCAGAACGAACACAATTTTCACGTGCGTATCTTACCAATAATTCATAAACAGAACCAGATTGTTCAGGGCAAGAAGAACCAGACCAACGTTTATTTTCACAATCATAAGATCCTGGATTTCTTACACGGCAAGCATATGGATAAGTATGTGATGAATCCCCTGTAACCGCACAAACTTCGTGAATATAATCATTTAAACTCTCTTTACAATTGTCAGAAATTTTTGCTGATCCGACACTATCAACGAATACTAGCAATGATTTTAAACCTGTTGAATCACCACCGAAAACATTACTGCAAGAATTTAATTTTTCTTTGCATAGCGCTTCTGCGGTTGCAACCGATTGCCCTATTAACATCTGAGAGTCTATATTTGCAAAATTTTTAAGCTGTCCTATTTTCTCATCATAACAATTATTAACAACTTCCAAGCATTCGTCCCTGACCTCTTTTACTCGGGCCTGTTGAGCCTGATAAATTTCTATTATTGCCTGGCGTTCAAATTCAGACCACACATCATCCGCAACATCACGACAAGTATCCAGTCCGCGCGAAGCTGCCGCTTTTTGTTCTTCTAGTTTTGCTATCAGTAAACGATTCGTATTTGAATTCATAAAATCGCCATCCAAAGTAGTGGCATTTTCCAAATTAAAAAAGTTTACTGAATAAATAGGTTCCCCTGTATTAACATTTAAATATAATCCCGTAACATCCAAACAATGAACAAAATTTTCACCACATGATGTATCCGCCGTTATGTCTTTGCGCACCTGGGCAATACAATCATTTATTTCTGTAGAATTATGTGCATCATAATTATCCAATCTGGCCTGTTCCATATTATATTCGGTTGTTCGTATTGCTGCAGCCGCTGTTGTCTTTTTGCCCTCTAACGATGCTTGGACAGCATTGCAATCTTGTTCTATATACATTCCATAAGCAGATACAACCATATTCAATGTTGCCTCACGGGGACATGCCTCTGCCACCATATCCAAACATTGAGTGTGTACCTGGGAATATAATTCTTCCCCTTCCATATTCGAGATATCTGAACTTCCTATAAAATCAGGGGTATTCCATATAGAACCAATATCCCCCGCGATATCCAATGTGCCCGAAGTTGATAAAGATTTTGTTTTAGTGCTGCCCAGTACCGATGAAATCCCAGCTAATTTTTGGGCGCTTTCTGATTTATCCTCTAAAGCGGAACTTTCGCCCGATGTAGCAGTAAGTGATGCAGCAACTTCTTTCGCAGTTTTAGAAATGGCATCAATATTATAATCAGCAAAGTTTTCCAGTTGATCCTGGGTTTGGCTTACTTTGGTCGCCAATTCACGCAAATTATCCAATCTGGAACTGCATGCACAACGTCTATAAGTCTCGTCTTTGTTTGCACAAAATTGATCCATACATGTAAAATACGCATCCCGACAAGTATTATAACCATCACCCATTGAACTGATACTTGATGTAGTTGCTGCACGGGCCACAGTATTTTGAGATGAAACCGTACCAGATTGAGTTTGATGTGGTGATGTATTACGAACATTACTTACTGTCCCACCGCGATTTAATACTGTAGTTGTTGCGCTTCTGACGGCTTGAGTAGTATTACGAGTAGAAATTACAGGTGTGTTTGTTGATCTGTTAGAGCGAGTTTCAGTCGTTTGCGAACGAGCCGTAGCACGTTGAATTTGCGCGGAAAATCCAGGTGCAGACAAAATGCACACAGAAATAATGCCGCAAAACCGCAGAAATTTATACAATTTACCCCTTGAACTTCCTTGGACTAATTCTACATTATTTTTATATCTGGGCGCAAGGGGAAAACTCGCGAATCGGAAAATTCAATGTTATAATGGGAACATTTCAAAAAGGATACATCATGTCTTTAATACCAATGGTCATAGAAGAATCACCGCGCGGCGAACGCAGCTTTGACATTTACAGCCGTTTGCTGCGGGACAGAATTATAATGCTTCAGGGCGAAGTAAATTCCCAGATGGCAAATATTGTCATTGCTCAATTACTTCTTTTAGAATCTGAAAATCCAAATGCCGATATAAATATGTATATCCAAAGTCCAGGCGGCGAAGTTGATGCTGGTCGCGCAATTTTGGACACTATGCAATATATCAAGGCTAATGTTTCAACAATTGGTATGGGCTTGGTCGCATCTATGGGATCGGTCTTGCTGGCCGCCGGGGAAAAAGGCAAACGTTTTGCCCTGCCTCATTCACGTATAATGATTCATCAGCCTTTGGCCGGAACACAGGGGCAAATTACTGATATGGAAATCCATGTTGCAGAATTTTCTAAATTAAAAAAAGAATCTGCAAAAATGATGGCTGAATTTACGGGTAAAACTGAAAAACAATTACATGATGCGATGGAGCGCGATAATTTTATGTCTGCGGCCCAGGCAAAAGAATTTGGTTTAATTGACGAAGTTATGAATAAAAAAGCGTGAGGCTTAAAGCATGTCTGAAAACGAAAATAAAAAATCACCAGATCCACAGGTTTGCAGCTTTTGCGGCAAGGCAATGCACGAGGTTCGCCGTATAGTAACCGGCAAAAACGTCTGCATTTGCGATGAATGTATAAATCTGTGTAATGATATTTTGGCAGATGATGACAAGCAAAAAATTACAACTGATGCAGCAGCTTTACCAACACCATCAAAAATTTATAAGATTTTAAATGAATATATTATTGGCCAGGATGATGCTAAACGCACTTTGTCCGTTGCGGTTTATAATCACTATAAACGCCACAGCGCGGGACTTCGTTCTGACGTAGAAGTTCAAAAATCAAACGTTTTAATGATTGGTCCTACTGGAACCGGTAAAACTTTGTTCGCACAAACTTTGGCAAAGATATTGGATGTTCCATTTGCAATTGCAGATGCAACAACACTTACCGAAGCGGGCTATGTCGGTGAAGATGTTGAAAACATTTTAACTCGTTTACTACAAAACGCTAATTTTGATATTGATCGGGCCCAGCGCGGAATTATTTACATTGATGAAATTGATAAAATTTCACGCAAAAGCGAAAACCCCAGTTTAACACGCGATGTTTCCGGCGAAGGCGTTCAACAAGCTTTGCTGAAATTAATCGAAGGGACTGTTGCAAATGTTTCCCCCCAGGGTGGCGGGCGCAAACATCCAAACGAAAGCACATTAACACTGGACACCAGCAAGATTCTATTTATCTGTGGCGGCGCTTTTGATGGATTAAACAAAATTATTGGCGCACGAACAAATGAACGCGCTGGAATTGGATTTGGCGCAAACGTTGCCAGCAAAAAAGAACGTGATGCAAAAAATAATCTAGGCGACGTTCAACCCGAAGATCTGGTTCGCTTTGGAATTATCCCTGAATTAATCGGCCGTTTGCCAGTTATCACCACTTTGAATGAACTGGACGAAGACGCATTGGTTGAAATTTTAACAAAACCAAAAAATGCAATTGTTCGTCAGTACCAGGCGTTAATGGAAATGGAAGGTGTAAAACTGGTAATCAAAGAAGACGCTTTGCACTCGATTGCTAAAAAAGCTTTGGCACGAAAAAGCGGCGCTCGTGGTCTGCGCAGCATACTGGAAAAGCTATTACTGCAACCAATGTTTGATGCCCCGGATAAATCAGAACTGTCGGAAATTGTAATTGATGCCGATGTTGTGGAAAACAAAAAATCCCCAATAGAAGTTCTGAAAAAACCTAAAAAAGCCGCATAATCACCAGAAAATTCAATATTTCCGCCAATTTACTTGGCAATTCCTGAAAAAACATTTTTAATATATATACTTGACAAACTGTAATATTGTATTACAATTAATATGAAACAAATTCCTAGATGGAGGAAAACGATGTCAAAAAAAATGCCAAGTTGGTTAAAAAACGCTTTAATATTCGGTGGAATGTCAGTGTTCATTATTTTATGTAATGAAGGTTGTAAACCATTACAAAATTTGAAAAATAAGAAAGCTGAAAAAGAACAAGCAGAATATAATGAAATATATAACAAAGCATATAATGATGCTTACACACAAATTTCTAAAAAAAATAATGATAAAAAAGAGATTGTGCGTCAAGATACCAGCAAATGTATTTTCTTTATAATCGCCGATCCAAAAAGCAAATAAAAAAACACATTAATTAAAACCATATCCGGAGGAAACAATGTCAAAAAGAACTATGCCAGGTTGGGCACAAAAAGTTTTAATGTTTGGTGGTGTATACGCCATTGTTTTGTTAAGCACTAATACAGCAGCGGCACAAAACCAACAAGTAAAAAACGATTCAATTAACAACACCACTATTGTAAAAAATGATACCTTGGTATCTGATACAATAACAACATCTAATAATAAATCTAATAATTCCTCTTCTGCTCCATGTCCATGTACAGAAGTAAAAGTATACAAATCTAATAACAGTTCAGACAAAAATAAATGTATATATTTTATATTTGATCCAAAAAGCAGATAATTTAAAAAAAACCCGCCCATTTGGGCGGGTAAATATTTCCATAACTAAAATATTATGGGCATGCACCGTGGCTGGTCGCAACTGGGATGTTTGCTTGGCACAAACCACTTGTTGGATTAATTGCACATGCATTATAAACAAGTTCTGATGTTATACCCCCAGCTGGCAGATAATTAATTCCAGCAGTTACACAATCAGAAACATTTGCTATCGTTGCACATGCCGCACCCCAAGAAGCACAATCAGCAACAGTCGATGTTGGTGTCGGAGCAAGAACATCTGGCAAATTCAATGCCCATTTGGTGTAATACTCTTTCAAAGTATCTATTGTTCCGCTTTTTCCCATTGCTATTCTATCCAAACCATCACCAACACGACAATTAATATTATTCTTTTCGACAAACGCCGTTATCGCTGTGGTCAATCCACCTGCAACGATACCAGCACCAGCACCAATCAAGGCGCCCTTGCCTGCTTTGCTCATTCCTTTTTCTTCGACTTCATTCGCAATTTCCAAAGTTTCCAGAACCGAGCCCAAACGTTCAACTTGTTTTTTAAACTCTTTTGAAGTTATACAATCTTTCTCTTCGGCAGCACAATAAACTTCTGCGTTAAAGTTAGAATACATTCTGTTTGGATTTTTAAACGATTGTTTACCATCTGCCCTGGATCTATTTGTCCATGCATCAGAATCATCTCCTTCACAGCCTATTGTTTCTATAAATTGTTGATAACCAGTTATTAAATTTTGACATGCATTATTTTCTACTTTATTAGCTGCTGTTTCCATTGTTTTTTTCGCAGTATTCAACAGAGAACAATATAATACCGCCCCCCCACTTTGTGTATATAATGCAGAATATGTATTTTGCCCTGCTTTTTTAGTTGTATTACAAGCATCCAAAACCTTACAATCTGGGCAATATTCCACTATCGTGGGCAAATTTGGGTGAGCTGTACCACTAGAGATAGTTACGACTTTCCATTGTTGATAACTGTTATACAAATCCTGAACCTTTTTACATGTTTTTGTATCAATTTTTTCACCCGTTTTTAAAACAGTGCTTATTCTTACTGGGCCATCCTTACTGTTACCAACCGATCCAGAAGCAATTGGTCCACCCAAATATTCATTAACTATTGCGCGCGCGGTATTATCGCTTAGCTCTTGATTCATCTTAAGCAAGTTATCCTCGTCATCACAATAAGTCATTAATGCTTCTTTCTTATCTTTTGCATGACCAATCAAAGCACCAGTTCCCGCACCAACAACCGCGCCGATTGTACCACTCAAAACCGCGGTCTTCTTGGTCTTGTTCATCAAACCGAATTCAAACAAACTTTTATTACAGGTAAAGCTGCTGCCAGTTGATTTCCAAACTTCGGCTGCTTCATCATTACCAATCCCCAACCATTTATTTGTAATCAAATCATCTTTATTATATGCCGCAACACGAACCAAGCATTCTGCATCCGTTGCGTTCCAACGAGCGTAATGTCCGCGATTAGCATCGTATGCTTGCGCATTAATATCGGGACCCTGTGGGTTAGTTTTTGATATTGAACCATTATTTGCATTATTATATGCACCGATACCTTGGGCATATTCACCCTGAACTTCGTCTTGTGCGCCAACAGCTGCAAAAGACTTTCCATAAACATTCTTGTCCAACAACAAACATGTATTTTCTGCTTGGTTTGGGGTCAATCCAGTTTTACGCAAAACAAAGTTATAATATTGTGGTTGAACTACACGAGAATTAAAATCAATCCAAACATCAGATGCGCTGTGATAAACAGCAATATTTGCAATACATTTATCAATAACTGTTGTACACAAACCCATTCCATTTATAATTGCGTTGCGGATATTTTCGTCGTACATTCCGGCTATACCTTCTTCTAAAGCACCGCCATTAACACATGCAAGCAATGCATCCATACAATCATCAATATTATAAGATGCTACACATGCGCCCCATGTACCACTCGCGTTACAGGTTTGTGTTCCCTCTTGTCCAGCAGTTGTTGTACAAGAACGAATTGCACCCGGAGTACAAGCCGTTACGTTTGCAGTTGTATTACCACCCAAGTTACTGCCGATAACACCACCCATACCAGCCGTCATAGTAGGCATACGTGAAGTGTTTGCAGAAATGCCCCCATTCGAAATGGTAGTTGCACGAGCAACATCACCCCGAGAGTTAGGCGCAGAGGCCGCATTCACGGAAATTACAAAAAGTGATGTAATGGCAAAAAAGCCTATAAATCCGAGTATTTTTCTCATATTTAATTCTCCCTATTTGGCTTCATTATATCATAAATAAATATTTATGGAAATGAAAAACAAATAAATAATAAAAAAAACTAATTCTTTTTTTATTTAAAATATTTTTATTAAATTAATATACAAAAGATATAATTTTCTTATTATATACCGACAAACAAATACTTGACAAAATAATTTATTATGCTAATATATTGACAAATGAGCAAGACGTCTAAAAAATCTTTTCCTGTGAAAAACATAGCCCTTTGGTCGGGGTGGTATTTTGTTGTGTCTTATTTTATCTTTTTAATTCTTTTTAACTTTAATATTATACGGCTGTCCAGTTGGGGAAAATTATCAAACATATCTTTACACGGGTTTGCTGGGTTTACATTTGGAATTGCCTTGCTTGCATTGATACCAATATGGCTGGCAGGATGTATCACCATTATAAAAACAGGAAAACCATTAAAATTAATTGCGAAAAAATCGCCAGATAAAAAAGAACCTGATTCAAAAAAAGTTGAGCCAGAAGAATTAAAAATAATCTTTCCATCTGAAATGCCCGAAGAAATGCATGTTCCATATTCCAGAATGGTGCGCGGACAGTTGTCCCGTGGGGCAATGGATTGTACAGTTGTTCCAAATCAACCATCTGCTGCTTTGTCTGCAGAATGTGAACAACACGACCCTGCAATACAGTCTATGGCATTACCAGAAAGTTTTGACGTTGATATTAAAGAAGAAACTTCTGCGCCAATGTTCAAAGAATTAAATTGGGATAATACTGACGACAAAACAGAGCTTAATAACCAAGAAGAAAACAATATAGAAATAAAAATAGAAATTCGTGGCGATAAAAAATTTGCTGTCGCAACTCATGACGATCCAGACTTTTGGGTTGCTGATGAAGAAAATTGGTTTGCAACCGGCAAACAAAAGCCATCCCCAATAAATGCTGTAATTAATACAGCAAAAAATGAAAATGCAGTTCCTGTATTATTGTTAAAAACTGAAAACATTATGGATTTAAATATATTAATTCCAAAATGGAAAGCATCAGGTATAAAAATAATTAAAAACATTTCGGAGTTATAAAATGATTATAACAGATATAAAAAGATTTATTTCAGCTGTACAAAAATATTATCCACATTATGGTAATATTCTTAATATACAACATTTTAAATTCGACAAAAATGGCTATTTTGTTATTTCAACAAAAGTTAAACAGTTTCAACATTTACGTATAGTTCAAGACGATATCGAGCCAAACAAAACATATGATTTCAATATTAATCATATAAAAGAAATTATGACATATAATTTAGGTGCTTCTTCAATTGGTCTTTATGTATTACCAGAACGAAAAAATGTAAAATGTGGAATTCCTATGGAACATGTTTTTTCATATAATGGAATACAAACTGATTTTAACTCGGTCTTTTATAAAACATCAAAATTTGATTCTGTTATTAAATCTGTTATACAATATGATGAACAATTTGATAAAATTATCGGAAATTTTAAAGTTATGAAAATACAAAATAAAGCCGGTTTCAAATATTGTAATTATACAGCAGCAACTGAATCCATTTTTAATTTCTATTCTTTGCAAAACGCAAAAGATATAAATATGAGTATACCGATGACCCCTATGGTTATTCCTATTCACACAGGAACAAAAAATAACTCTGATATAAAAATATTACCATGGAATCAAAAAAATATACCAGATTTATCAAATCTTTATGATTACAGTAAATCCGTGCCAAATCCACCAGCAATACAAAAAATTATTATGGAAGCTTGCAGATAAAAAAGTACCAAAATGAAAATACTTAAACATCTTTTCCCAGAAGCATTCGCTTACAAAAACTTTTCTGATGGTAAAATGCCCGTCAGTAAAATACACGAAACACTGGGTTCAAATATTTCAGCAAGCTGGCCAGAAAGATTATTCCCACACAAATTTGCAGTAAAATATTATAATGGCAAAGGAAAATTTATAACTAATATGCCAACTTGTTTTTCCAGATATTCACCATCTTATGCATTAAGTAATGAAAATTTGAGAAATTTTGCAAGAAATCTTTATCCTTTTGGCAAACATGTGCTGACCGTCGCTGGCGCCGGAGACCAAGCATTCTGGTTTACAAAATTTGGTGCTCTCTCTATAGATTCATTTGATATCAGCCATTGTAGCAAGATTGTTTCCGAATTAAAATCAGCCGCAATAAAAAGATTCGATTTAGAGACTTATAAAAACTTTGTGATAAACTTACGTAAAAATTCTGCAAATCTTTATTTTTCAGAAGAATACGAATTTATAAAACCTATTCTTTCACAAAGCGCTCGTAACTTTGTCTATGAAATGAAAGGGAAAAATTTTTGTGAAAATGGAATTATTAAAGAAGAATATTTTCCGAATACATACGAATTTAATTTAATAAAAACTAGACTTATGGATACAAAATTCATTTGGTCAAATATTGATAATCTGCATAAAAAATTAACAAAGAAATATGACATTATCTATTTGTCTAACATTTTTCAATATTTTACCGATGCTGAAAAGATCTCTGTAATTTTAAAAACCTTGGCAGAAAAACATCTGTCCAATGATGGAAGAATCGCCTTTATAAACGATCATTTTATATTAAATAAAAATTATATAAAAGTAGCAAAGGATTTAGAAACGATCGGTAAATTTAAAATAATTGAAAAACAAAAAGAAAGCACACTCTTAATTTTTCATAAAACAAAATAAAAAAGCGGGCGATGTCCGCTTTTTTTATTTACCAGTCGCACGACGTTTTACTGCGACAGCTTTTTTAGCACCTGTTGCCTTGGCCTTTGGCGCAGCAGTTTCTTTTACAACTTTTGCTGTTTCTGCTTTTGCTGGTTTCGCTTTTTCTGAATCAGTTTTTGGCTTGTCAGCTTTTTTATCTTCTGCTTTTGGTTTTACTTTTGCAGATTCATCACGATCAATAAATTCAATTATTGCCATTGGTGCTGCATCCCCATAACGAAAGCCCGCTTTTAAAACACGGGTATATCCACCTGGGCGTTTTACATAACGTGGTCCCAAAACAGCAAATAATTTTTTAACAGCGTCTGCGCTGCTGCTGCCTAATTCTGCGGCGACTAAACGACGATTCGCAACAGAATCTGTTTTTGCACGTGTAATTAATTTTTCAACAACGCCGCGCAAATCTTTTGCCTTTGGCAGTGTTGTTTTAATTTGTTCTTTTTCAATCAAGCTTTTTGCCAAACCACGGAACAAAGCCTTGCGTGCGTTTGTATCGCGATTAAATTTGCGACCTGCTTTCATATGTCTCATTTTGCGCTCCTTTTGCGTTATTGCCCGCGTGTTCGCGGGATCAGACAATTTTATGCATCCTGAATTTTTCAGAAATGCAAGTTAAACCAATTTATATGTGGCGAATTTGCCACATATAAATTGTATTTATTATTTGTATGGATCTTCGTATTTCTTTGCCAACTCAGCAATATTTTCTGGTGGCCAACCTGGAACTTCCATACCCAAACCCAAACCCATTGATTCCAACTGAGCCTTGATTTCATTTAAGCTCTTGCGACCAAAGTTAGGGGTTTTCAGCATATCATTTTCGGTCTTTTGAACCAATTCACCCAACCAATTGATTTTATCATTTTTCAAGCAATTGTTTGCACGAACTGACAATTCTAATTCATCAACATGCTTTAATAATTTTGGATCAAATGGTAATGCTTCTTTTTTCTTTTCTTCTTCTGCTGATACATTCAATTGTGCTGGATCTTCAAAATTAATAAAGACAACCAATTGATCTGTCAGTATTCTAGAAGCTAATGCAACCGCATCTTCTGGGGAAACAGAACCGTTTGTTTTAACGGTCATTTCCAATTTATCAAAATCTGTGCTTTGACCAACACGAGTTTCGCTGACTGCTGTTGCAACGTTCAAAATTGGTGAGAATATTGAATCAACCGGAATAACACCCAGTGGCAAACCCTCGGTACGTGCACTTGCTGGAATATATCCACGACCAGTATCCAACATAATTTCCATATCCAAAGATGCGCCCTTGTCCAGGTTGCAAATTTCAACATCTTTGTTCATAACTTCTATTCCGCCCGAAGTTTCTATCATACCGGCGGTTACAACTGCTGGGCCACTAACTTTCAAAACAGCTTTGTGTTGACCTTCGTTAATAGCTTTGAAATAAACACCCTTTAAGTTCAGAATAATATCTGTAACATCTTCGCGAACACCTGGAATGCTTTGGAATTCGTGTTGAACGCCGTCAATTTTAACATAAATTGGTGCGCAACCCTGCAAAGACGATAACAGTACGCGACGCAATGCAGTGCCCAAAGTTAGACCAAATCCTTTTTCCAAAGGTTCGGCAATAATTTCAGCTTCGTTGGGATTTTTTTCGTTAACTTTTACAAGTAATTTTTTTGGCTTGATCAGTGTCATCCAATTTTTTTCAATCATCTATGGCTCCTGTGGCTTAGTTTATTATTTTCACCCGTAAGGCTCAGAGATTTTATAGCAATAATTTAGTAAAGTCAAATAAAAATCCCCATAAAATGGGGATAATTTTTTTAAACGCGACGGGCTTTCTTTGGTCTGCATCCGTTATGTGGAATACGCGTTGTATCGGTAATTGATTGAACAATCAAACCAGCGTTGCCCAATGCACGAACAGCAGATTCACGACCAGAGCCAATTCCACGCATTAAAACATCAACTGTTTTCATTCCCATTTCAGCGACTTTTTTACCAACTGCTTCGGCAACAATTGTTGCTGCATATGGTGTTGATTTTTTTGCGCCCTTGAAATTGTTTGCACCAGCGGTTGCCCATGTTAATACTGCACCCGATTGATCAGTAATTGTTATACGAGTATTATTATTTGTAGCCACGACATGTGCAATGCCATGTGAAACTTTTTTAACAACTTTCTTTTTTGTAGATTTTACTGCCATTTTTTATTTTCCTTTTGATGCCGAACCTGCGACTACTACGCGTTTACCCTTGCGAGTTCTGGCGTTTGTCTGAGTGCGTTGCCCACGAACAGGCAAACGATTACGATGACGAATTCCACGGTATGTTTTCAAATCTTGCAAGCGTTTAATATTCATCGAAGTTTCGCGACGAACATCACCCTCTACTTTGAAATTATATTCAATATAATTTGAAATGCTGATTACTTCCGCATCGGTCAAATCTTTTGCGCGCAAACCATCCTTGAATTTCAAGGCTTTTACAATTTGAGCGGCCTTGGCCGGCCCAATGCCATAAATAGATTGCAGCGCAATTTCAATACGCTTGCTTTCTGGAATATTTACACCTGCTATACGTGCCATTCTATGTTTTCCTTTTTTTATTTTGCCGCATCATTTTATAACAAACGACGCGAATGTCAAACCCTAAATCTGCCTTTTTTCTGTGCTTTTTTGATAACACTGCTATATTGTTTTGCCACCATATAAGATTGCACTTGGTTCATTGTATCCAAAACAACACCTGCAACGATGAGAACGCTGGTTCCACCGATTACGACCGGCATTCCCAAATGAGTGTTAAGAATAATTGGTATAACACAAACAGCTATTAAATATACAACACCGATCGCGGTACTGCGAGATACAACATCATCTAAAAATTTAATGGTCTGTTCCCCTGGACGGATTCCTGGAATATATCCACCAGCATTTTTCAAATTATTTGCTGTTTCTTCGGAATTAAATACTACCGCAGTTTGGAAATATGCAAAAAATGCAATTAAAATAGTATATGTTGCCATATATGTCCATGTACCATAGGTAAAGAATCCCATAACTCCTTGAACAAGAGTATTTTCACTTTGGGCAAAACGTTGCAAGAATGCCGGCAACATCATAATAGACGATGCAAAAACAGGACCCATAACACCAGACATATTTACTTTGATTGGTAAATACGAAGCATTAGTATTTGCAACACCATTTGCCATAACTTGTCTTGGGTAAAGTATTTGTATACGGCGTTGTGCCTGTTCCATAAACGCAATTAATGCAACTACACCAACTACAAATGCAATTATTAATGCTATCATAGCTGGGGAAACCTGACCAACACTTCCCAAAGAAAACATTTTTGCGATACCTTCTGGAACCTGGGCAATAATACCCGCGAAAATCAATAATGACGCACCCTGCCCCAATCCGCGTGCAGTAATTTGTTCCGCCAACCACATAACAAAAACTGTTCCGCCAACCAACGCGATTACTGCTGATAATTCAAAAGACATCCCCGGATTGATAACCGCTGGAACACCATTTACTGGCGCCATGGCTTCTAATCCTTTTATTACTGCCCAACCTTGAACAACCGCCAATAAAACAGCTAAATATCTGGTATATTGATTAATTTTAATACGTCCAGATTCGCCCTCTTTCCGCAATTCATTTAATGATTTACTGGTCGCGGTCAACAATTGAATTACGATAGATGCTGAAATGTATGGGAAAATATTCAATGCCAAAACAGACATACGAGACAAAGACCCGCCAGAGAACATATCAAACATTCCCAGCATTCCACCTTCGCCTTGGAACAAATGCAAAACTGCCGAAGCGTTAACACCTGGTAATGGGATAAACGAACCAACGCGATAAATAATCAGCGCACCCAAAGTAAAAAGTATCCGCTTTTGCAGATCTGACAAATTCGTAAAGAAGTTTTTTATTGCTTTCATTTTTATTTGATTGGTCGCCAGTATTAAATTTACCAACGACCAATTTTTATTTATTTTTTCTTACTAATTTTCTTAGCCGCTTTTTTACCGGTATATCCAGGTAAACCAATTTTATCACCTATACTCAACATAGCCCAAGTGATAATTGCTGCCAGCGTTATTTGAATCCAAAAATCTGACAAGAATTCACCCAAAATATGTATTATCAACCAAGAGATAAATAATACTATTAATCCAACTATACCTTTTAAAATAAATGTTTTACTTTTTTCGCTCATATTTCTCCCTTTTTTTATGTTTATGCGTTTTTATAACGCATTCTCTCAGATTAAATTAAGCTTTTATGCTTCCACCAGCTTTTGTAATTGCGGCTTCGGCAGTTTTGGACCATTTAACTGCTTTGATATTAACAGCTGTTTTTATTTCGCCCTTGGCCAAAACTTTCAAACCATCATATTTACGATTTAAAATTTTTGCAGCCAACAAAGAATCCATATTGATTTCTTTTTTAGCATCTATTTTTCCAGCTTTAATAAATTTTTCAATATCGCCCAAATTTATAGTCACATATTTTTTTGCGAAAATATTATTAAATCCGAATTTTGGAAAGCGACGTAAAATTGGCATCTGTCCACCCTGAAAGGTTGCCTGCTTGCGTGATCCAGCACGAGCCTTTTGACCCTTGTGTCCGCGACCCGCAGTTTTACCTTTGCCCGAACCCATACCACGACCAACCCGCTTTACGCTGTGTGTTGCGCCTTTATTATCCATCAGTGCATTTAATTTCATATCTATTGCCTCTTTAATTATTCTACAACGACAAGGTGTTTTACTTTTGCTACCATTCCACGAACAGAGTCTACATCTGGTAATTCTGAAGTTTTACCAATACGTCCTAATTTCAAAGCTTTCAAAACTTTTACTTGGGATTCTGGACGACCGCATGTGCTTTTAACTTGTTTAATTTTTATTGTTGCCATTTTTTACTCCGCTGATTCTTCTATCTTTTTCCCATCACGACCAGCTATGATTTCTGAAACAGATTTACCACGACGTGCCGCAACTGTTTTTGGAGAATTCATTCTGGCAAAAGCATTAAAAGCTGCACGAATCATATTATTTGGATTGTTGCTACCCTGAGATTTAACAACAACATCTTGAACGCCCAAGCATTCAAAAACTGCACGCAAAGCACCACCAGCAATAATTCCAGTTCCAGGAACTGCGCTGCGAATAACTAATTTGCTGGCACCGAATTTAGACGCAATATCATGGTGCAAAGTGCGACTTTCTTTTAATGGTACACGTATCATTTTTGCTTTGGCTGCTTTGGTTGCTTTTTGCACAGCTGATTGAACTTCCAAAGCTTTACCTTTGCCAAATCCAATTTTTCCAGCTTTATCACCAACAACGACCAAGGCGCTGAACGACATATTACGTCCACCTTTAACGGTCTTGGATACGCGATTGATAGATACCAGTTTATCAACCAATCCCATATCTTTATCTTGTAAATTTTTCTTGTCCTCGAAACGAGCCATCATGTACTCCTAAAATTAAATCTTTATTCCGCCCTTGCGAATTGCTTCGCACAAAGCTTTTACACGTCCGTGATAGCGATAACCACCACGATCAAAATAACAATTATCGGTTAATTTTGCTTTTTTTGCACGTTCCGCAAAAGCAGTACCAACCATTTCTGCACCTTTAACATTCCAACCCTGACCCTTAAAGTCTTTTTCTTTGCTGGTTGCAGCACAAACTGTGTGTCCTTTGACATCATCAATTGCTTGGATTTCAATATGGCGACCAGAACGGAAAACAGATAAACGAATCTTTTCCAAATTCTTACGCTTTGCTGCGCTGCGGTTTGATAAAACTCTGCGCTCTTCTGTGGTCAAATGCTTTAACATTTTTTTTCCCTTATTTAGTATCCCCGTAACAGCGGAGATTATTTTTGATTTTGCTTTTCTCTATAAACAGCAGCAAGATAAATTTTTCCCATAACTTCAGCTATTAATTCGCCTTTCATATTTACACCTTTGGATTAATTATTTCTTTTTGCCTTCTTTGCGGATAATCTTTTGACCCTTGTAATAAATACCTTTGGCTTTATATGGTTCAACTTTGCGAACTTTACAAATTTTATCTGCAAATTGTCCAACCAAATTTTTATCTATTCCTTTGACTGCAAAATTTACAATTCCATTTTCAACTGCACCTATTTCGACAGACACAGCGGCTGGAATTGGCAAAACTACATCGTGTGAATATCCTGCAATTAAAACCAAATTATTACCACTTACAGATGCTTTGAATCCGACGCCTTTCATGCAGATGTCTTTATGAAACCCTTCGGATACACCAATAACAGCATTTTTTATATTTCTGGTCATTGTTCCCCACATAATTCTGGATTCTTTATCAGCAGAATTTTTAGGAGTAACTATAACCTGTGCGCCATCTACTTTTATATCAACCAAGCCCGCGTTTTTTGTTAACAACGAGACTTCTAATTGACCCTTGGGGCCTTTAACAACAACAGCGGCATCAGTAATAGTGACGGTAACGCCATTTACTATTTCAACTGGATATTTTCCTGCACGAGACATTTTAACAACCTTTTATTATTTATACCACGCGACATAAAACTTCACCGCCGACATTCATCAAACGAGCTTTATGGTCTGTCATTACACCTTGTGGGGTGCTGACGATTGAAATTCCAAGGCCATTCATAACTTTCGGCATTTTAACACTGCCGGAATATACACGACGACCTGGTTTTGAAATTACAGATATTTCTTGGATGGCACCATTACCGCCAACATATTTCAATTCTATTAAAATATTTTTACGATGTGCATCAATTTTTTCTTCGCTGAAATTTGTAATATAGCCCTCGTCTTTCAGTACAGACAAGACCGCTTCGCGCAATTTAGATGCGGGAACACGTACTATTTCTTTACCAGCGTTCTGCCCGTTACGAATGCGGGTCAGCAAATCTCCTATCGGATGGGTCAATGACATTTTATTCTCCGTATATTTTTTTTACCAGCTTGATTTTCTTACACCTGGCAATTTCCCTTCGGATGCCAAAGTGCGCATTTGTTGACGGCACAATCCAAAATACCCCAAGAATCCACGTGCACGTCCAGTAACCGAGCAACGATTATGCAAACGAGTTTTGTTTGCATTACGTGGTAATTTTGCCATCTTTTTCATGGCTTCCATCCGTTCATCGGGGGTGGAATTTACCGACATCTTTGCTTTTAACGCGTCATGCTTTTTCGCATATTTTGCGACCATTTTTTCGCGTCTTGCCTGTTTGTTAATCAATGCTAATTTCGCCATATTTTTTTCTCTTTTTATTTAAGAACCAGTGGCATTCCCAATTTAATCAACAATGCCCTTGCTTCATCATCAGTTTTCGCAGTCGTTGCAATAACGATGTCCATTCCGATTATGTTTTCAATTTTATCCACAGAAATTTCTGGGAAAATCAAATGTTCTTTGATACCAAATGCATAATTTCCATAACCATCAAATTTGGATTTTGATAAACCCTGAAAGTCTTTGATTCGTGGCAATGCAACTGTAACCAATTTATCCAAGAAATCGTACATACGTTTTCCACGCAGTGTAACTTTGGTTCCAATTGCTTGACCTTCGCGTAGACGATACGTTGCGATTGATTTTTTCGCCTTGGTAACAACTGGTTTCTGTGCCGCAATAGCGGTTAAATCTTCAACTGCTATATCCAATTTCTTTTTATCTTGTGTAGCAGCACCCACACCCATGTTCAAAACAATTTTGCTTAAACAAGGTACAGCAAATTTATTTGCATAACCAAATTCTTTTTCCAACGCTGGAACAATTTCTTTTTCATAAACTTCGCGCAATCTACTTTGCATTTTTCATCCTTTTGGATTTCCGTATCAGCGGAAAATCAGGTTTGTTTTTAGTTCAATTTTTCGCCAGATTTTTTAGCAATACGAACTTTCTTATCGCCTTCTTTTTTATATCCAACCCGTGTTGCTTTCTTTGTTTTTGGATCCAACATTGCAACATTAGAAACATGTATTGGTGCTTCGCGGTCTTCGATATGGCCCGGTTTTTCCTGGGTTGGTTTAATGTGCCATTTGCGACGATTTACACCCGCAACAACAACACGTGATTCAGTCGGACGAGCTTCCAAGACTTTACCTTTGACGCCCTTGTACTTACCCGAAATGACAACCACTTCATCGCCTTTTTTAATTTTCATTTCAACAACCTTTTATTACAGAACTTCTGGTGCCAAAGACACGATTTTCTGAACATCATATTTGCGACGAACTTCGCGCGCAACTGGTCCAAAGATACGTGTTCCAATTGGTTCAAAATTATTCTTGTTTATCAAAACACATGCATTATCGTCAAAGCGAATGATGCTGCCATCTTGACGTTTAACCGGGAATTTAGTGCGTACAATAACTGCACGTTGCACGGTTCCTTTTTGTACTTTACCACGTGGAATTGCATCTTTGATTGCAACGACAATTTTGTCGCCAACCGATGCATAACGACGATGGCTGCCACCCAAAACCTTGATGCACATGGCTTTTTTCGCGCCGGAATTATCCGCAACTGTCATAACTGTTTCGACTTGAATCATGATTTACTCCACAACGTCTGTGTCTTTTGCAATGCCGATACGACCTTTGACCACCCAGGTCTTGGTCTTGGAAATTGGACGATGTTCTTCAATCGCAACAATTTCACCGACTTTGTATTCGTTTTTCTCATCATGCGCTTTGTATTTTTTGTTATTTTTAACAAATTTTCCATACAAAGGATGACGGAATTTGCGTTCTACTTCTACTACGACGGTTTTGTCATTAGCAGCACTTTTAATAGTTCCTTGTAATACGCGTTTTGGCATTTTAATTTCCTTTCTTGTTCAGCTGCGTTTTTACACGTGCTATTTCACGACGATTTTTGCGTATAACATGGGTCTTTTGTAATTGACCCGCTGAAAGTTGAAACCGTTGTTCCATGGCTTCTTTTTTCAAGTCTGTCAATTTGCTTGTCAACGCATCTCTTGTCAAAGCTTCGTCTTTTTTAATAGTTTTAGTCGTTTTGACTTTTTTTTCTGCCATCTTAATTCGCCTTTCTCTCAACAATCTTTGTTTTGACTGGTAATTTCGCAGCCGCCAATGTCAATGCTTGAATTGCAACTTCTGGTTTTACACCATCCATTTCAAACATGATACGACCTGGCTTTACACGGCAAATCCAGTATTCTACACTCCCCTTACCTTTACCCATACGGACTTCCGCTGGTTTTTTAGTAACAGGAACATCTGGAAATACACGAATCCACAATTTACCCAAACGTTTCATATGACGGGTAATTGCACGACGCGCTGCTTCTATTTGACGCGCAGTGATACGTTCTGGGGACATCGCTTTCAATCCGAAAGAACCAAATGCTAAATCACTTCCGCCCTTGGCAATCCCGTGAATGCGGCCTTTGTGTTGTTTTCTAAATTTTGTCTTTTTTGGCATCAACATTTTAATAGACCTTTATTATTTACCCATTTTCTTTTCGCTGGTTCCAGCATATTCTGTTGGGCGAGCGCGTTCATTCGCCAATTTTTCTTTATTTACAACATCACCTGTGTAAATCCAAACTTTTACGCCGATAACACCGTATGTTGTTTTGGCTTGGATAGATGCGTAATCAATATCCGCACGCAAAGTATGTAATGGAATACGACCTTCGCGAATTTGTTCACTACGTGCAATTTCTGCACCGTTCAAACGACCAGACGCCATAACCTTGATTCCAAGTGCGCCAGCTTTCTGTGCATTTTGAATTGCTTTTTTCATTGCACGTTTGAAAGAAACACGACCTTCGATTTGTTGAGCAATGTTTTGTGCAACTAATTGAGCGTTCAAGTCTGGACGACGAACTTCAAATATATTCACAACAACTTGATCATTCTTGGTCAATTTTTTAATTTCATTACGTAATGATTCAATATCTGAACCATTTTTTCCGATAATCATACCTGGACGGCTGGTGTGAATTGTAACAACTACTTTTTTTGCAAAGCGTTCTATAACAACCTTGGCCAGACCTGCTTTTTTGAGCTTCTTCTCAACAAACCGACGAATTTTTAAATCTTCGGTCAACAATCCAGCATAGTCACGTTTACCCGCAATCCAGCGAGAATCAGTAATCTTATTTATAAATTCGCGCAATGAAATTGGCGATACTTTCTGTCCCATAGGTATTTCCTTTTCGGATTATTTCTTTTCTTTCTTTACAGCTTTTGGTTTAGCTGCCGCTTTTTGTGCTGGTGCACCACTTTCCAAAATGATTGTCAAATTGGAAAAAGGTTTCAGTATTGGACGTGCGCTTCCGCGTGGTCCTGGAAAAATACGTTTCATTGTTAACGCTTTCCCACACCAGATTTCTTTTATGTACAAGCTGTCCACTGGTAATTTTTGATTGTGTTCAGCATTTGCAACTGCAGACATCAAAGTTTTTAAAACTTCACCAGCAACGCGTTTTTTTGAAAATCTTAAAACGTCAATTGCGCGTGCAACCGGAAGGCCACGAACCAAGTCTGTAACCAAACCTAATTTTTGATGGCTTATGCGAATCATTTTATTGAACGCACGAACCTGATTATCTTTTATATTATATCTTCTTTCGGTCATGATAATACCTTATTTCTTAGCGCCTTTCGCGGCAGCAGCTTTTTTATTTGCTGCATGTCCTTTGAATGTGCGAGTTGGTGCAAATTCGCCCAATTTATGTCCAATCATATCTTCTACAACTGAAACTGGAATGAATTTATGTCCATTATAAACATCAAATGTCAATCCAACCATCGGTGGAACAATTGTACTGCCCCGTGCCCAAGTTTTAATAGGCTTACGATCGTTTGTTTCATTTGCCTTGGCTGCCTTTTTCAAGACGCTTGGATGAACAAAAGGACCTTTCCATACGCTACGTGCCATAACTTATTCCTTATATTATTTCTTCTTATTCAAATGCCGCGAACGAATAATCATTCGAGTAGTGCGTTTGTTGCTGCGAGTACGATAACCCTTGGCTGGAACACCAGTTCTAGACACAGGTTCGTGACCCTTTGATTTACCATTACCACCACCCATTGGATGATCACATGGATTCTGCGCCACACCACGTGTACTTGGGCGAACACCCAACCAACGTTTGCGACCCGCTTTACCCAGATTTACATTACGTTGATCTGGATTAGATACACTGCCAACTGTTGCCATGCAATCAGAATGAACTTTGCGCAATTCACCACTGTTCATTTTAATCTGAGCATAAACACCATCTTTTCCCATCAATTGAGCATAACATCCGGCTGATCTGGCCAATTGTCCACCAGCGCCTGGTTTTAATTCTATATTATGCAGAATTGTTCCAATCGGCATATTTTTCAATGGCATCGCATTTCCTGGTTTAATATCTTGACGTTCACCAGAAATAACCGTATCACCAACTGCCAAATTACGTGGTGCCAATATATACGCTTTTTCGCCATCTTTATATTCAATCAATGCAATAAACCCTGTACGATTTGGATCATATTCCAAACGCAAAACTGTCCCCGGCATATCAAACTTTTTACGTTTAAAGTCAATCAAACGATATTTTTGTTTATGACCGCCACCCTGATGAGGAACAACAACATGTCCAAAGTTATTACGTCCTCCCTTGGATGATTTACCACGAGTCAAAGATTTTTCTGGTTTACCACGATGTAATTCAGATTTATCAACCAGTACCAGACCGCGTGTTCCAGGTGTATTAGGTTTATATTGTTTCAGTGCCATTTCTTCTTACCTTTACTGAACTTTGACAATAGCATCTCGTTTTCGGATTATCTGCCAAAGCTGATTTTTATTATGCTTTTACGATTTCTATTTTATCGCCTTGTTTCAAAGTGATATACGCTTTTTTAATTGTTTTTTGCGTACCCTTTGTTCTGCCACGGAAAGTTTTCACTTTGCCTTTTTGGTTAATTATATTAATTTTTTCAGGCGTGACATTATAAATTGCTTTAACTGCGTTTGCAACTTCTTTCTTGCCAACACGTGGGTCAATTTCAAATGCCATTGCTCCAGTTTCTGCCAGTTTCGCAGATTTTTCGGAAATAATTGGACGACGTAAAACATCGTACATTCCAGCTGTCGCAACTATTTTCTTTTCAACTTTTGCTTTTTTTTCTGCCATTTTACGCCAACCTTTTTTCCACTGCCTTGACTGCATCTGCTGTCAAAACTAAATTTTTATGCTTTAAAATATCCAAAACATTCAAACCCATTGTTGGTAAAGCATCAATGTTTATAATGTTTGCTACAGATTTTTTAAAGTTTGAATCCAAAGAATTTGCGCCAACAAACAAAGCTGAATCTAATTTCATTTTCTTTAATGTTTTTGACATAGTCGCTGTTTTAACCGCAGACATTTTTTCACTGTCAATTACAATCAAAGTCCCTTCTTTTACTTTGCTTGAAAGTGCCATTTTCAAACCCAAGCTGCGGATTTTCTTCGGCAAATCAATATTATGATCACGCAAAACTGGACCATGAACAACACCACCGCCACGCATATGAACATTATATTTTTCACCCTGACGTGCATTTCCAGTTTTCTTTTGTTTGAACGCTTTGCGACCACTGCCCGCAACATCGGAAACTGTTTTTACAAGATGGGTTCCAGCACGTGCATTTGCACGTTGCCAAACAACTACACGATG
Source organism: Alphaproteobacteria bacterium (assembly GCA_041673665.1). GTDB lineage: Bacteria > Pseudomonadota > Alphaproteobacteria > Rs-D84 > Rs-D84 > WRCA01. The sequence continues at coordinate 23,299 of JBAYXF010000007.1, forward strand.
CAAAATGTCTGCGCGTGGTTCCAACCCGAAGATGGCGTCATTTAAATCGGCAGTTCCGGTTTTTTTACCATCAAAATTTATAATATCTATTTGCATTTCTTATTCCCCTTGCGCTTCTTCTTTTACTTCTTCCGCAACAGGCTCTGCCGTTTCTTCAACCGGCTGTGCGTTATCTTCTGTTGGTGCTGCAGATTCTGGTTGCATAGTTGGAAATGGCAAATCTTTATGTTCTTTTTTTACCGAATCGGTAACAAAAACAAAAGTTCCATTTGCACCTGGTACTGCACCTTCTACAAAAATCAGATTTTCTTCTAAATCAACACTAAAAACTTTCAGGTTCTGAACTGATACAATTTCATTACCCATTTGACCGGCCATTTTTCTGCCCTTGAATACACGACCTGGCCATTCACGATTTCCGATTGACCCCAAAGATCTGTGTGCTTTTAACACACCGTGAGATGCTTCTTTACCGCCAAAGTTATGACGCTTCATTCCACCTTGGAAACCTTTTCCTTTGCTAACTCCTTGAACATCAACAAATTGACCCTCTATAAAGTGTCCTGCTGATAAATTTGTGCCGACTGGGATAATGCAATCTTCAGAAACACGAAATTCAACTATTTTACGAAATGGTTTTACACCCGATTTCTGTGCTGCTACCAATTGAGGTTTTGCAACATGTTTTTCTTTAGCTTCGCGCATTCCCAAAACATTGGCAACATAACCATTTTTATCCATAGTACGATTACCAATAACACTGCAATCGCCGACAGACAAAACAGTTACTGCATGAGAAACCCCCGCGTCATCATATAAACGCGTCATTCCTATTTTAGTTGTAATAAGTCCCGAACGTTTCATTTTTATGCCTTTTACAATTTAATCTTCACATCAACACCGGACGCCAAATCCAACTTCATCAGGGCATCAACTGTCTGAGGGGTTGGGTCAACAATATCCACCACAGCTTTGTGGTTGCGGATTTCGAATTGCTCGCGAGATTTTTTATCAACGTGAGGCGAACGATTGACTGTAAATTTCTTTATCAGTGTCGGCAAACGAACCGGTCCGACAACAGACGCACCTGTGCGCTTTGCTGTTTTCACGATTTCATCAACAGATTCCACCAAAATGCGGTGGTCAAACGCTGTTAATTTAATACGAATTTTGGATGCTGGTACCATTTGCTTTTTCCTGTTTTACAAGTTTATTTATTAAGTTTGAAGTTCGAGATTCAAAGAAGATTCTTTAAACCCCAAACTTCATTCTTGACCTTATTTTACAATTTTCGATACAACTCCGGCACCGACTGTGCGTCCGCCTTCACGGATAGCAAAGCGACGACCTTCGTCCATAGCAATTGGTGCAATCAAAGACACCGTTATGCGGACGTTGTCACCCGGCAGAACCATTTCTTTGTCTTTTGGCAAAGCAATTGTTCCGGTAACATCGGTTGTGCTGAAGTAGAATTGTGGACGATAGTTGCTGAAGAAAGCTGTATGACGGCCACCTTCGTCTTTCGTCAAAATATAAACTTCGGCTTCAAAGTCTGTGTGTGGAGTGATAGAACCTGGTTTGCAGATAATTTGTCCACGTTCCACGTCTTCTTTCTTTGTTCCACGCAACAACAGACCAACGTTATCACCAGCTTCACCTTGATCCAACAATTTGCGGAACATTTCTACACCAGTAATAGTTGTTTTTGTTGTTGGACGTAAACCAATGATTTCAACTTCTTCACCAACTTTGATAATTCCAGATTCAATACGACCGGTAACAACGGTTCCACGGCCTGTGATTGAAAATACGTCTTCAATTGGCATCAAGAAAGGTTTATCAACTGGACGTTCTGGCATTGGGATATATGTATCACATGCGTTCAACAAATTGTCGATAGATTCTTTACCCAATGGACCTGTATCGCCTTCAACTGCTTTAACAGCAGAACCACGAATAATTGGGGTGTTTTCGCCATCAAAATTGTTTGCTGACAACAATTCACGCAATTCCATTTCAACCAATTCCAACAATTCTGGATCTGTTGCCAAATCACATTTGTTCAAATAAACGACAATCTTTGGAATTCCGACCTGACGTGCCAACAAGATGTGTTCGCGTGTCTGAGGCATTGGACCATCAGTTGCTGCACAAACCAAGATTGCTCCGTCCATTTGAGCCGCACCGGTAATCATGTTTTTAACATAGTCGGCGTGCCCTGGGCAGTCAACGTGTGCATAGTGACGTGATTCTGTTTCGTATTCAACGTGAGCTGTATTAATTGTTATACCGCGCGTTTTTTCTTCTGGTGCATTGTCAATTTCGCTAACGCCTTTCTTTTGGTCGGTGCCAATACCATAATAATGCACAATAGCTGCAGTTAATGTGGTTTTACCATGATCAACGTGGCCAATGGTACCAATATTGACGTGCGGCTTGCTTCTTATATATTTTTCTTTTGCCATTGTGTTTTCTCCTTTGGAGGTTAGTTGTTAAATTTTATTTCATCATTTTCTTGATGACATCGTCTGCAACAGACTGCGGGACGTCGTCATAGTGAGACAGTTCCATATAAGGATTTGCACGACCTTGCGACAAAGAGCGCAAAGTTTTAACATATCCAAATAAGTTTGCTAACGGCACAAACGCGGATACTACCTGATTCCCAAACTGAGTATCAATGCCGTTTATTTGGCCGCGGCGGCTGTTCAAATCGCCGATGATATCACCGACATATTCTTCCGGTGTGTTTATCGAAAGCTTCATTATCGGTTCCAACAATTTTGGCGACGCTTTTTTCATTGCTTCGCGGAAGCAAGAGCGTGCCGCTATTTCAAAGCACAGAACATTAGAATCAACTTCGTGATATTTTCCATCAACTAATGTTGCCTTGAAATCTACGGTTGGATAGCCAATCAAAACACCTGTTTGTTGTGCTATCTTTAATCCTTTTTCGACACCAGGGATATATTCTTTTGGAATAGCCCCACCGACAATTTTATTTTCAAACTCGTAACCCTGTCCTGGTTCACGTGGTTCAAATTCTATTTTAACCTGGGCATATTGACCCGAACCACCGGACTGTTTCTTGTGTGTATAATCTTCGGAAATTGCGCGACGGAATGTTTCACGATATGCAATACGTGGTTCACCAACATTAACATCTACCTTGAATTCACGCAACAATCTGTCCACTAAAATTTCCAAATGCAATTCACCAACACCGGACAAAATTGTTTGACCAGATTCTTGATCAACAGATACACGGAATGATGGATCTTCTTTTGCCAATGCCTGCAGCCCCAAAGACATTTTTTCAATATCAGCTTTGGTTTTTGGTTCAACAGCAATGCTCATCACAGGTTCTGGAACATGGATTGATTCTAATAAAACAGGTTTAGATTCATCACACAAAGTATCGCCGGTTATGGTTTCTTTCATACCAACCAATGTTATAATATCACCAGTTGCGGCTTCTTTGATTTCTTCACGAGCATTTGCATGCATCAATAACATACGACCAACGCGTTCACGTTTATCGCGTGTAGCATTATAAATATAAGAACCAGATGAAAGTTTTCCCGAATAAATACGAATAAACATCAAATTTCCAACGAATGGATCATTTGCAACTTTAAACGCTATTGCACTGAATGGTTCATCATTGCTTGGGTGACGTTCGTCTTCGGTTTTCCCGTTCATTTTTGTTCCCTTGATAGCTGGAACATCCAACGGAGAAGGTAAATAATCAACAATTGCATTCAACAATGGTTGAACACCTTTGTTCTTAAATGCGGTTCCACATAAAATTGGATTAAACGCCTGGGAAATTGTTCCTTTACGAATAAGTTTTTTAATAGTCGCCAAGTCTGGTTTTTTACCTTCCATATAGGCTTCCATAACTTCATCATCAAGCGTTACAATTTCTTCGATTAATTTTTCATGTAATTCTTCGGCTTTTTCTTTTAAATCTTCTGGAATTTCGCCAATGATTGGATTACTGGCCATTTCATCAGCCCATGTAATTCCCTTCATTTCTACAACATCAACAACGCCTGCAAAATCCGCTTCATTTCCGATTGGGAAATTAATAACCAATGGGTTAGAGCCCAATCTTTCGCGTATCATTTCAACACAACGGAAGAAGTTAGCGCCAACACGATCCATTTTATTAATAAAACAAATACGTGGAACATTATATCTATCAGCCTGACGCCATACAGTTTCAGTTTGTGGTTGAACACCAGAAACAGATTCAAATACCGCAACCGCACCGTCCAAAACGCGTAAAGAGCGTTCGACTTCCATTGTAAAGTCAACGTGCCCGGGAGTATCAATCAAATTCAAACGATGTTCGCGCCAAAAAGTTGTTGTCGCGGCAGATGTAATTGTAATTCCGCGTTCTTGTTCTTGAACCATCCAGTCCATAGTGGCTGCACCATCATGAACTTCGCCGATTTTGTAAGACTTTCCTGTATAAAAAAGAATACGTTCAGAAACAGTGGTTTTTCCAGCGTCAATATGGGCCATAATACCAATATTGCGATACATATCCAAAGTTGCCGTTTTTCCTACTGACATAATTTTCTCACTTGTTCTTTTTTATTACCATCTGAAATGTGCAAACGCTTTATTAGCTTCTGCCATTTTATGAGTATCTATCTTTTTCTTAAACGCAGCACCCTGCCCGCTTAACACATCACGCATTTCTGCAAATAAACGATCTTCCATTGAGCGTTCACTGCGTTTACGTGAAAATCCAACCAACCAGCGCAAAGCCAATGTTTGTTGACGATCTTTGCGAACTTCTACTGGAACTTGGTAAGTTGCACCACCAACACGACGACTTTTGACCTCGACCGAAGGTTTCAATGCATCTACTACTTCCAAAAAAGTCGCCAATTCATTTTGATCTTTGGCGATTTTCTTTAATTTTTCCAATGCACCATAAACTGCATTTTCAGCAACTTCTTTTTTACCATCCCACATAACGATATTAATAATCTTGGCCACAACCAAATTATTATATTTGGAATCTGGTAAAATTTCGCGTTTGGTTGCTCTGTTACGTCTTGACATTTATTTTTCCTTTTTCTCTTCACCCCTTTCGGGATTACTCGCACAGCTGTGCTGTGTGTTTTACGCTTTCTTTGTTTTTGCGCCGTATAAAGAACGACTTTGTTT